>PHCL01000198.1 GCA_002842195.1 Betaproteobacteria bacterium HGW-Betaproteobacteria-20
AGCTGGCTAAATTTAGTGCACGGCATCACCAGCATGGTGCTGAATTCATGGCGGGGATTCCAGGCACTATAGGTGGCGCACTTGCCATGAATGCCGGATGTCACGGAGCGGAAACATGGGATGTAGTAGCCAAAGTAATGACGGTGGACCGTCGGGGGGTCATTCATACACGAGACAAGGCGGAGTTTAATACAAGTTATCGTCAAGTAGAGATGCCTGCAGAAGAGTGGTTTCTTGCGGCTTGGTTTGCATTGGCTGAAGGTGATGCAAGTGAGGCCGAACAAAAAATAAAAGCACTGCTGGCGAAGCGTCTGGATACGCAGCCACTGAATTTTCCAAATGCCGGGTCCACATTTAGAAACCCCAGCGGTGATTACGCTGCGAGGTTGATAGAAGCCAGTGGTTTAAAAGGATTCATCATTGGCGGTGCGCAAGTATCTGAAAAACACGCTAATTTTATTGTGAATTTAGGCAGTGCGACAGCACTTGATATTGAATTGTTGATTAAACACATACGTGAAACTGTGCTGCAAAAACAGGGTGTTGAATTGCGTCAAGAAGTGAAAATCATTGGGGAATATGAGTCGTGAGTATGGTTTTAAATAAGAACTTTGGGAAAGTCGCCGTGTTGCTAGGTGGGAAGTCCGGTGAGCGTGAAGTGTCACTAAAAAGTGGCGCGGCAGTATTGGCTGCGCTACAGGCACAGGGTATAGATGCACATGCATTTGATCCACGCGACCAGCCATTACACGACTTGGAAACATTTGACCGCGTATTTATCAACCTGCATGGCCGATTTGGTGAGGACGGTTGCATACAAGGTGCCCTTGAAATGCTACATATCCCTTATACAGGCAGTGGCGTAATGGCATCAGCAATTGGTATGGATAAATGGCGTACAAAACTATTGTGGCGCGCGATGAATATAGTGACCCCAGATTTCGAGTTGGTCACAGCTAATAGTGACTTTGCGGCGATAGAACAAAAGTTAGGTTTGCCGTTGTTTGTTAAGCCGGCAAATGAAGGTTCAAGCATAGGCATCACCAAGGTAAAAGAAGCAGGTGGCCTGGAAGCTGCATATAAGATTGCAGCCGAAGCAGATCCGCTGGTCATTGCAGAAAAATTTGTAGGCGGTGGTGAATATACCGTTGGCATTATTTCTGACGGTAAAGGTGATTTTACGGCTTTACCGATTATTCGCATTGTGCCAAAAAATGAATTTTATGACTTTGAAGCGAAATACATACGCAACGATACTGAATATTTATACCCTTGTGGATTAAGTGCAGAAAAAGAGAAACAAATTCAGGAGGAAGCGTTACTGGCATTTAAAGCCGTCGGTTGCAGGGGCTGGGGACGCGTGGATTTCTTAATGGATAGCGCTGTGACTAACGGCGTGGGTAATCATTACTTTTTAGAACTAAACACAAGCCCAGGAATGACGGACCACAGCCTGGTGCCAATGGCGGCAAAGGTAGCGGGCATCAGCTTTGAAGCACTGGTAGTGCGTATTTTGGAGTCGGCCGATGTGGGATAAACCTGCATTATTGAATTGGACTGCCAACCTGCTGTTTGCATTAAGCGTGGTGGTTATGCTGTATGCAGCCCTATATGTTGTGGTGCATTTACCCATATTTCCATTACGTGAAGTGAAAGTGGAGGGTCAGTTAAACCATGTGAATCGTGAACAGGTGAAGTTAATCGTGGCAAAGCATTTAAAGGGCAATTTTTTTACACTGGATTTACTAAAAACGCGTGACACATTCGAAAAGCTGCCGTGGGCGCGCAAGGTAAGTGTGCGACGTCGTTGGCCTGATAAGTTAGAGGTGGTGATTGAAGAGCATCAGGCATTGGCACGTTGGGGCAGTGTTGCTTTGGTTAATACGCATGGTGAGTTGTTTCATGCGGCATCTGGCAGTGAATTGCCGGTGTTTAATGGCCCTAGCGACGGTGTAATTGAAGTAGCTTCGCAATTTACAGAATTTAGCAAAACTTTAAAAAATGCCAATTTGGATATTGCTAATCTGGCGCTTACACCAAGACGTGCCTGGCAAATCACCACAACAAACGGCATGGTGGTGGAGTTAGGCCGTGTGGAAATGCAGCCCAGATTGCAAAAATTTGTCAGCGTGTATCGCAATACCATTGCCGCATTGAATATGAAAGTGACTTATGCTGACTTGCGTTATTCCAACGGATTTGCAATACGCAGGCCAGTGGATGCTAAGCCCATCAACGGCAATAAGGCCGGTGATGGCAAGGCTGGTGGACTTAAATCAGGTGGTGATAAATTGAATAAAGAAAAAACTGGCAAGGTAACTACAGGAAACACAATGCTGAATATCAGCACGCCAACTAGCATCATTTAGTAAACAGACATAAGCCGTGCAATTAAGCGCGGAGGGAGCACGTGATGAGTAGAACCAAAGAAGATAAAAATTTGATTGTAGGTCTCGATATCGGCACATCGAAAATTGTTGCCATTGTTGCTGAATTGCAGCCTGAAGGTACAGTAAAGGTAATCGGGCTTGGACAGCATATTTCACGCGGATTGAAAAAGGGCGTGGTTATTAACATTGAGTCCACCATGCAATCAATTCAGCGCGCACTAGAAGAAGCTGAATTGATGGCGGATTGCAAAATCAATAATGTGTATACCGGCATTGCAGGCAGCCATATTAAAAGCTTGAATTCGCATGGCATGGTGAAGATTAAAGATGCGGAAGTGATGCAAATGGATGTAGACCGCGTGATTGAAACGGCGCGCGCGATTGCCCTGCCAGCGGATCAGCAGATTCTGCATATCCTGACCCAGGAGTTCATTATTGACGGTCAGGAAGATGTACGCGAACCGTTGGGTATGAGCGGCATGAAGTTGGAAGTAAAAGTGCATATTGTTACAGGCGCCGTGGCTGCTGCGCAAAATATTGTGAAGTGCATTAAACGTTGCGGAATTGAAGTGAGTGATTTGATATTGCAACCGCTGGCTTCCAGTCTTGCCGTGTTAACTGAAGATGAAAAAGAGTTAGGCGTTTGCCTGGTAGATATCGGTGGTGGAACAACGGATATTGCCGTGTTTAAACAAGGCGCAATTCGTCATACCGCAGTGGTGCCGATTGCCGGTGACCAAATGACTAATGACGTAGCGGTGGCTTTTCGCACGCCAACCCAGTCGGCAGAAGACATTAAAATCAAGCACGGTTGCGCACTGCGTCAACTTGCTGACCCGCGTGAAATCGTTGAGGTGCAGGGTGTAGATGGCCGTGAGGCTCGCCAATTATCAGTGCAGACTTTGGCTGAAGTATTAGAGCCACGTGTCGTTGAGTTGTATGAACTGGTGCTAAATGAATTACGCCGCAGTGGCATGGAGGAGATGATTGCATCCGGCATCGTGATTACCGGCGGTTCGGCCATGATGCGCGGTATGGTGGAATTGGGCGAGGAAATATTCCACATGCCGGTACGCATGGGTTTGCCACGCTATGTAGGCGGCCTGTCGGAGGTGGT
>PHCL01000199.1 GCA_002842195.1 Betaproteobacteria bacterium HGW-Betaproteobacteria-20
CTCAAGAGTTTGGTGTGAGTGTTTTATATGAATTTGCACTGAATATGCAACTTCGCACAAAAATTTCAATTTAACTTGTTAATCAGGCTACATTTTTTACATGACTAATTTTTCAAAAGCGTTACCCCCATCAATTTATCTAACATCTGCCTGGGTTATAGCGGCTTTCACTTTATTTTTTGTGCTGCAATTTCATTTGCTACCAGCTTTGCTTGCGGGCTTGTTGGTATATGAACTGGTGCATATTATCACCCCCTATATTGCACGCCGATTTCCAAGCAAAAAACCCAGCAATCGCGCCAAACTATGGGCAGTCGGGATTTTAGTCGCCATCATCGTCAGCCTGCTTGCACTCGCAGGGGTTAGCCTGGTTGCATTTTTACGGTCAGATTCAGGTAGCGTGACCGTATTGTTAGCCAGAATGGCACAAATTCTTGAAGACTCACGCAAGATTCTGCCTGGCTGGTTGCTTGAACGTCTGCCGGCAGATGCCCACACATTCAAAGAGCAGGCAACGGATTGGCTGCGTACACATGCGGATGAACTGCAAGTCGTTGGTAAAGAAGCCGGGCGTGTGACGGTGCATGTTTTAATAGGCATGATCATTGGCGGCGTGCTGGCGATACGTGATGCAGTGGCAATGGATAATTTTAAGCCATTCGCACGCGCACTGGCAGAACGTGGCGACTTATTTGGTGATGCTTTCAGGCGCGTGGTATTTGCGCAGTTGCGCATTTCGGCAATCAATACTATTTTCACAGCCATTTATTTAGCCGTAGTATTGCCGTTAATGGGCATTCATCTACCGTTAATAAAAACCATGATTGCCATTACTTTTGTGGTGGGCCTGATTCCTGTGATTGGTAATTTAATTTCTAACACAATGATTGTGGTTGTCAGCCTAAGCCAATCGTTGGGTGTGGCGATAGCTTCACTGGCTTATTTAGTGGTGATTCATAAATTTGAATATTTCTTAAATGCCCGTATTATTGGTGGTCAAATTCGCGCAAATGCCTGGGAACTGTTAATTGCCATGCTGCTGATGGAGTCCGCCTTTGGCTTAGCCGGAGTTGTGGCGGCGCCTATCTATTATGCCTATATTAAGTCGGAGCTACGCGCTAGAGATTTGGTTTAGCGTACTTAAAGTAGGTACTTAAAAAAATATGATTTTTTGTTGAAATTAGCCGCCTTCCTGAGCGATGCCCTGTGATCCTTATAAATAAAGGCTCGCAGGGCATTGTTTTTCTCTCGAGGGTTTAATGCACTGCGTGCATTAATTTTTAAGCGTATAAAACCTGTTCTCTAAGGTCTTGCCAGCTTTAACATTATCCAGCCTGTTGCCTACGGCATCGCCGAGTGTAGCCAGTCTTTCATCGGGATGTGGATGCGTTTTGAATAGCAACGCAACGCTGCTGTCATTTTTGCCAGTTTGTCCCATTATCTGCAATATGTCAGAGAGGCCAAATGCTTCATAACCAGAGCGTGTAGCGTAACTCATACCCAATCTATCCGCTTCAAACTCGGCACTTTTATCCAAACTGCGGGCGCTAATTTCAGCACCGCTACCGATGGCTTTGCTGATGAATTTATTATCTTTAGCCACTTTTTTGTTTAACAAACCTGCACCCATATTTAACAGTTGCTGTTTCTGTAAAACTTTTAACTGATGTTTTGCCACCACATGACCAATTTCGTGGCCGAGTACGCCTGCCAGCTGGGCTTCATTGCTCATCTTGCGATATAAGCCTTTGGTAATCATCACATAACCGCCCGGTGCGGCAAAAGCGTTTAAGTCATCACTTTCAATCACGCCGAAATGCCAGGGCAGGTCCGGCCGTTCAGACTGCGATGCTACCCAACGCCCCACGGAATTTACATATTTCTGTAATGCATCATCTTTTACTAAAGGCGCGGCACCCAGCAAATTCCCGGTGATTTCTCTACCCAGCGCGATTTCTTCTTGCTTACTTGGATTTTTCCAGTTAATGGTCGCTTGCGGCGTTTCGGCAGTGGTTGTTACAGCGCTGCTTGTTGTTTCTGGTGGGGCAGCTTGCTGCGAATCCGGCGATTGGTCCAGTTGTTCTTCAATTTGTTTTTTTGCGGCATCTTTTATTGCGCCTTGTAAATCAAAAGCCGAGCTGGTGATACTTAAACTGGCTAATAAACTGGCAAGCACTGCGGAAATTAAAGCATTCTGTTTAATTGATTTTGTATTTAACTGCATCATTTTGAGCCTCCACTAACCGCTTTTAAGTTTGGAAAAGTGACGGTTTGCAAGCCGCCAGCATCGGCAAACTGTTTGCCTTGACTGGCACTTTGCGTATAGCTTTCCATCGCTTTAACTTCAGCTTCGTTAAATTTAGCAGCTTTAAGCTCTTCTGCACTTAATCCGCGAATGCCCGTAGTAGAAACTACCTGGCCTGTACCTGCGCGGCCGCTTGCAACCGCAAGTGCTCCAGCCGCTTGATTGCCAGAGGCCGAGCTGCCGCGTTTAATCGAAAGCAACCGAACCCAGCCTGTATTTTTTGTAGTTTTAACTTGTAGCCACGCACCTTTTTTACTCAGTATTTCAACCTTGTCACCACGATTAAATTTACCTATTATTTTTGCATCGGCGAATGGCTCAAAGCGAATGCTGTCATTTTTAAGTGCGCTGCCAGTTTCGGCAGCCATGCTCAGGTTGGCCAGCAGCAGGGCCGGGAAACTTGCTGCAATAAGGAGTCGGGTTAAATTTCTCATTTGTAATTGGTCTCTTTTAGAATATCTAATTAATCAAAAAATCTAAGGAAGCACTGATTAAATGGCTACGCGGGCGAATTGCTACGTTGCGCGGTACTCGCAACCTCGCTGTGCACCACGCACTATCTCGGTTACTGCGTTCCGTGCGCCTTGCACTTCATCCCGCTCGCTCTTTTAATCAGTGCCTCCCTAATTATTCAGCATATCCAGTTTAATAATAGCTTGTGCGAATAAGCCACGCCATTGGCTGTCCATCGGCATTTCTGCATTGAGTATGCCTACGTGCTGTACATAACGCACATTGGTATCATTTGGCATACCGGTATTTTGTAATAATGTTTTTAGTTGTAGACCTAATTGTTTCGCATCGGCACTTACTTTTTCGGCTTCAATGTCATTGTCATGCGGGTAGGTCCAGCTTACTGTAATGATGTCACTAAATAGGCCCCAAATGCCACTTTGAGTGCCTTTTAATATTTCTACTGTGGCAGGCGCGGTACAGAGATGCCCAATTTTATGCTGTAATTTCTTTAACATGCCATCACCCAATGGCACTTTGCCTGCAATCAGAATCGGCATCAATAATACTGCCGCGCCATTTTTTCCAGACTCAATATCATTGGCCAATAGTCGCTGCATGGCACGGTCGTTGGCAAGCGCATAGGCTTTAGCCACACTGAAATACATAATCGCCCAAGTAATAGGGCCGGTAATATCCAAATAAGTGTTGGTAAAGTTAA
>PHCL01000200.1 GCA_002842195.1 Betaproteobacteria bacterium HGW-Betaproteobacteria-20
TTCGTAGAAACCGGCATCCATTGTTTTTAAATCAACTAAGATTTTGTTGTTTGGGAATTTAGCGCGTAAAACTTCAAGCAATTTAACACCGTTGTGCTTAATGCAAGGTGTACCAATTTCAAGAATGTCCACGTGTGGCGCTACTAATGTTGCTAAAGCAACTGTACCGTCAAAATCTAATGAATCTAAAGCCATTTGGGTTAATGCCATGGTGTTTCTCCGTTTAATAATTATTTAGGTTGTTACAAATTTATTGCTATTTTAGTAAAAAATTCAGTCACTGCTTGTTATTAAGACCGTAAGCCTGAAAACTAGCCATGAAATACTTTAATACTACAATTCTTGCGTTACAAAAAACCGGACGTATATATTAAATGCCCAGCTAATCTATGTCAATTCTAAAACCGCTTGATTACGCTTTTATTACAAATAAATATTTATAATAAACCTATAGTCTTGCGCTTAAAGCTGCCTCAAGTTTATTTTGATCCGCGACAAAACCACGAATACCTTCAGCTAATTTTTCTGTTGCCATCGCGTCCTGGTTCAACTCAAAGCGGAATTCTTCTTCTGTTAAGCGTGCTGGTGCTGCTGATTTTGCGCCTGTGTCTTTAAGCACTTGCACTAAAGTGCCCTCTGTTGCGGCTAAATCTTGCAACAAGTTAGGCGAAACTGTTAAGCGATCACAGCCAGCCAATGCAATCAACTCACCAGTGTTGCGGAATGATGCGCCCATTACCACTGTTTTGTAGCCGTGTTCTTTGTAATAGGCATAAATTGCACGTACTGAAACTACGCCTGGATCAGTTTCTTGTGTGTACTCAGTACCTGGGTTTTTCGCTTTGTACCAGTCTAAAATACGGCCTACGAATGGAGAAATCAGAAACACGCCAGCCTCAGCACATGCACGTGCCTGGCCGAAACCAAACAACAATGTAAGATTACATTGGATGCCTTCTTTTTCAAGAATCTCACCCGCTTTGATGCCTTCCCAGGTTGAAGCAAGTTTAATTAACACGCGATCTTTGCTTACACCTGAATCCTGGTATAACTGAATCAATTTACGGCCTTTAGCCACCATTGCTTCTAAGTTGAATGACAAGCGTGCGTCCACTTCAGTTGAAATACGGCCTGGCACGACTTTAACGATTTCCGCACCAATCAACACTGCTAGCTTATCAGCTGCATTATCAATTTGTTGTGCTTTAGTGCCACCTTGTGCTTTTGCGTAAGCAATGGCAGTATCAATCAATGGCGCATATTGTGGCAATACGCTCGCTTTTAATACCAATGATGGGTTCGTTGTTGCATCCACAGGCTTTACTGCTTTAATCGCATCTACATCACCTGTATCCGCTACAATAGTAGTCATCGCTTTTAGTTGGTCTAATAAATTTGCCATACCGCCTCCTGAAAATTATTTTAAAAGTAAACCAGCTTTTCAAACAAAATTATTGATTGATTCTAACCATAAAAATTATTTGAACCGCCTGAAGTCTTACACAAAATCTAGTGCAATATTATATCTGAAAATTATAGCACTGTCGTTAGACAGCCTGCCATTTAGCTGTCTTTTTTTAACTGTCTTTTTTTAGCTGTCTTTTTCTTCATTTTTTTCTAACGGCAATATAACAATGAAAGTCGCGCCCTGCCCTAATTCGCTTTTTACAGTAACGTTTCCCTGATGCTTGCGTACAGTCACATCCACAAAATACAGACCGAGCCCGGTGCCTTCTGGGGCTTGATGTTCACCTTCTGCACGGCTGTATCGCTGAAACAACTTGGTAATTTTTTCTGGTGCGATGCCTGGTCCAGCATCGCTTATTTTCAATATCGCCTCATTGTTTTTTTGTGTTAATGCTATTTTAATCACGGCATTTTCGGGTGAATATTTAACAGCATTCAGCAAAATATTTGTTACCGCTCGCTGCAACAAACCAAAATCGCCCATGAGCCAAAAATTATGCTCCATGGCGTTAATTTCAAACTTAATTTTTTTTATCTTAGCCGACGCATACACATCGTCTACCGCCTGTTGCAACAGACTCAGTAAATCTAAGGCCTGAAACTTAGTCACATCCACCATCTCGGCTCTTGATGACTGCAGGAAATCATCTGCCATCACCAGTGATTTATTTAACATTTTAGTGATACGCGGTAAATTTTTATCGCCGCCGTCTTCATTGATTAGCAGAATTGCTGCCCCTAGCGGTGCACGAATGTCGTGAGAAATAAAAGATAAAGTATCTCTTCTGCTCTGCTGAAAATCTCGCAGATACTGGGAAGTTTGTTTCACTTTTGATATGTGCAACTGCATCCTGTCTTTTTCATCGGCAAAATTAAGGTTGGTGTTATTCACGCCCAGTAAAGCTAAATCGGCCTGAAGGTTTTGCAGCGCATTATCCAAATAAACTTGTGCAGACTCCAATTTACGCCAGCTCCATATCGGGTAGGCAAACAATATCGCGACTAAAGCGCCCGCTGGAGGTATCCAGATATTCAGCAATTGCGGCGTAGCAACTGCCATTACCATCACTAAAAAATAATAAACAACGATAAACATTAACGATTTGAATGGACTAAGTTTTGGCAGGAACAATAATGGCATTACCGCCAGCATCATATTTAATAAACAGGTTAACCATAATGGCGCATTGGTAATCAGTGCTGAACTACGCATAGCGGAGATGGTATTTGCATGAAACTCAACGCCAGGCATAGGCTGTGACAATGCTGAAACAGGGGTTGGCAATACATCGCCCAGGCCAACGGCAGTGGCGCCTACCAGTACAATTTTATCCTTAAAAAAATGGGCTGGATATTCTCCAGTCAGCACATTAATGTAAGAAATGCGCTGAAAATGCCCAGGCGGCCCTAAAAATTTAACTTTTCGGGCTTCTTGTGAAACTATTTCAGTTATATTGGTTGCCAGATTTGGCGGCGGAAACAAGCTAATATCTTCTGGTAGCTGCTTTGCCGTTTGCAATACGGCCTGAGAAAAATGCTGCGTTAGATTATCACCCAAGCCCTCCCAAAGATTAATACCACGCGCGATACCATCTACATCTAGCGGCACATGCACGCGCCCAATTGCCGCAGCGTGTTCTGCAAAGTTTGCCATCGGCACACTTAACTTGACGCGTGCACCTGCAAAGGGCACTTCTAGCAACTCTGGCAGGACTATATTTCCCGCATGCTTGATTGCAGCGGCTAATGCAGAATCTGCCTCTGAGTTGCTAAATTCAGGTTCAGAAAAAATAATATCCAGACCGATTACGCGCGCCTGTTCTTGTGCTAACTTACTGACCAAATCGGCATGCACAATACGTGACCAAGGCCATCGACCAATACTCTCCAGACTAGCGCCATCAATCGCAACAATCACAATATCTGCTGGCGCTGGTTTAAAAGT
>PHCL01000201.1 GCA_002842195.1 Betaproteobacteria bacterium HGW-Betaproteobacteria-20
AATTTTTGCATCAAGTCCTATCTCTTTTATAACAATTTCACCATTATTTATGGTTTTATTTATAAAGTTTCCAACACTATATAACCAATAAATAGGGTTTACACTATATCTTAGTGATTTGTGTTCTCTGAAAAATGAAGTATAAAATTTACTAAAACTAAATAAGATTATTAGAATAATTATTAATGATAAAAATATAGTTTTTAGTTTTGAAAATGTTTCCAATTTGAAAGATTGATACTCAATTTTTGTTCTATAAATGAAATAAGATGGAATAATTGCCAAAAAAACCACATAAACCATAAGTTTTAAACTAAATAAATCAATAGATTCATTTAAATTTGTTTGTAAAGAATTTCTAATCATACTATCATCAATAATTATATGGTAGGTATCCATAAAATATGCAGCAAATGCAGAGATACAAAAAATGATTATTAACATAGGTTTTGTTGTATATTTTGAAGCTTAGTTAATAATGAATATGAATTAAAGCCAGCAATTAGATTAAAAACAATATCGATACCAAGAACAAAAAATAATAATTTTTTTGCATTATTGAGGTATTGATTCATTTTTAATGTCTTTTATTTGAGGGCTGAAATTTTAGTCAAAACAACATTATCATGACATAAATTACATTAATTTTTTATAAAAATAATATTCTTTTAGCGCAACTCCACAAAATGTAGCATTTATTTTCCAAAATACACAGTACAGGCTTGTTAATCAGCGTCAAAAAGGTTGATAGGGTGGGAGTACGCCATTAGACGTGAGCCTTCTCTCTTTATAGACAAAGCCTAATTCCAGCAAAGTAAAAACCTTTGCTTAGACCTTAAAAGCTTGATGGCTATTAAAAATCTATGCACTCATTTCAGGCGAGTTAAATTAAGGTGGCGGTGAGACTGTAGTCAATAACAAGGTCGCAATCATAAAAGACAGCAACTTTATCCTTCGGCTACTATACGGCTACTAGAAATGAACAAGGGGTCACGATTTTATCGTAACCCCTTGATTATATTGGTAGGGCGTGCGGGGATCGAACCCACGACAAACGGATTAAAAGTCCGCTGCTCTACCAGCTGAGCTAACGCCCCATTGTGCTAATGGGTAATACTGTTCTTATTTCCTCAAATGATTTACATCACTTACGAAAGGGCGCAATTATGCTAGAAACTGTGGGTTTGGTCAATGCAAAACTAGCAAATAGGTTAACTTTTTCTCATCTTTGCATTTTCATGACGCATAAAAAAATTTAATGCTTAATATTCGGCTGGTTTTAACGCATACCTGGCATTTTTCCGCCCATCATATTACCCATGCCGCGCATCATTTTGGCCATGCCGCCTTTGCTGAACATTTTCATCATTTTTTGCGTTTCTTCAAATTGCTTGAGTACGCGGTTTACTTCTTGCACTTGCACACCACTGCCATCGGCGATACGTTTTTTACGGGTAGCCTTGATTAGTTCCGGTTTGCGGCGCTCCAGCGGTGTCATGCTATTAATAATGCCTTCTATGCGGCGTATGCTTTTATCTGCATCATCTGGATTCATTTTTGCAGCCATGCCCGCTATCTGGCTGGGCATTTTGTCCATCAGGGCGCCCATGCCGCCCATTTTTCGCATTTGTGACATTTGAGATTTAAAGTCATCTAAATCAAAGTTTTTACCTGATTTAACTTTATCGGCCAACTTCTGCGCCTCGGCCATATCTACGTTTTTATGCGCTTGTTCAATTAGACTAAGCACGTCACCCATGCCCAATATGCGTGAGGCCATACGCTCAGGGTGGAATGGCTCTAAACCATCTACTTTTTCACTGACGCCGATAAATTTAATGGGTTTGCCAGTAATGTGGCGCACCGATAACGCCGCGCCACCGCGTGAGTCACCATCTAACTTGGTTAGTATAATTCCGGTGAGCGGCAATGTATCACCAAAGGCTTTTGCGGTGTTTACCGCATCCTGGCCTTGCATGGCATCGACCACGAACAAGGTTTCAATTGGGTTTAGCAACGCGTGCAAGGCTTTAATTTCTGCCATCATTGCTTCGTCAATACCCAGGCGACCGGCAGTATCAAAAATCACCACGTCGTAATAACCACGTTTAGCAAAATCTAATGCTGCATTGGCAATATCTGCGGGCTTTTGCGTAGCGTTGCTATCAAAGCACTCTACTTCTAATTGTTTTGCGAGCATTTTAAGTTGCTCAATCGCTGCCGGGCGGTATACATCGGCACTGGCCAGCAGAACTTTCTTTTTTTGCTCTTTGAGCAGTTTTGCCAGCTTAGCAGATGTGGTGGTTTTACCTGAGCCTTGCAAACCTGCCATCAAAATAATGGCCGGTGGTACTGCAGCTAAATTTAAACCTACATTGGCTTTGCCCATCAACGCAGTCAGTTCATCATGCACAACTTGAATGACTGCCTGACCTGGCGTGAGGCTTTGCAATACCTCTTGTCCCTGTGCACGCAACTTAACTTGCGCGATAAACTCTTTAACTACGGGCAAGGCAACATCGGCCTCTAACAGCGCCATCCGCACTTCACGCATTGCGTCTGAAATATTTTCTTCCGTTAGCCTTGCCTGGCCACGCAAATTTTTAATAACGCCCTGTAGGCGGTCGGTTAAATTTTCTAGCATTACGCTCTCTTACAAATCATTAGATGCTCAATTTTACATCAAGCTATTATATTTACAGCATTTTTGCGCCATAATTACACCATGATCTATTCCGCGCAAAAATTAATGCCTTATCTAGTCGTTTTCTTTATCTACTTAGCCGTAGCGGCTGACTTTTGGCGTGAGGCAAAATCAGTGGAAAACGCCCAGTCATTAAAGCTCCATTCAGCCATGATAGCGCTTGGGCTGGTGATTCACGCCTGGTTGCTATATCAGGTTATTTTTGAAAATGGCTTTAATTTAGGATTTTTTAATATGCTGTCAGCAATATCCTGGCTGACTGTATTAATTTATTGGGTGGCTGATTTAAAGCACCAGCTCACTAGCTTGCAGGCCTTTGTGCTGCCACCATCTGCTATTTTTGCGCTTCTGCCTGCATCTAATGCAACCAATCACTTCATGCCTGCGGCGGAATCGCCACTATTTTTGGCACATATTGCAATTGCACTATTGGCTTACAGTCTGTTTACCTTCGCTACTTTTCATGCACTGCTGATGACAATCGCAGAGCGTAGCTTGCATAACAAACCTACGATTATCAAGTTACCGAGCTTTCCACCACTGATGGTAATGGAAAACCTGTTATTCAAAATCATAGGGCTGGGATTTATTTTGCTGACCATCACACTGATTAGCGGCATGTTATTTTCAGAGCAGATTTTTGGCAAACCCATGCAGTTTAATCATAAAACCGTATTTTCAATTGCCAGCTGGATTATTTATGGCGGACTTCTGTTTGGCCGCTATCAATA
>PHCL01000202.1 GCA_002842195.1 Betaproteobacteria bacterium HGW-Betaproteobacteria-20
GTTGCTGCGCAGATTCGTGCTTATCGTCCACCAGAGCCATATAAAGGCAAGGGTGTTCGTTATTCCGATGAAGTTGTTGTAATTAAAGAAACCAAGAAGAAATAAGGCTTAAAAAATGAACAACGTAAATAATCGCTTGCGTCGTGCACGTAAAACCCGTGCCAAAATTGCAGAGCTAAAAGTTACTCGTCTAAGTGTGCATCGTACTAATACACACATTTATGCGCAAATTATTGCTGAAACTGGCGATAAGGTAATTGTTAGTGCTTCAACAGTAGAAGCCGACGTTCGTAAAAACCTGAAAAATGGTGGCAACATTGAGGCTGCGGCTTTAATTGGTAAGCTCATTGCAGAAAAGGCGGTTAAAGCAGGTGTCACTACCGTTGCTTTTGATCGTTCAGGTTACAAATATCACGGTCGTATTAAAGCGTTGGCTGATGCCGCTCGCGAAAACGGCTTATCCTTCTAATTGGTCTGATTGCTAAAGAGGTTAATGATGGCGAGAGAAATGGAACAGCAACAGCAGCAGACTGATGGTTTGCGCGAAAAGATGATTGCAGTTAATCGTGTAAGTAAAACGGTTAAAGGTGGTCGTATTATGAGTTTTGCAGCTCTTACAGTAGTTGGCGATGGCGATGGTGCTGTTGGTATGGGTAAAGGTAAAGCACGTGAAGTGCCTGTGGCCGTACAAAAAGCAATGGACGAAGCGCGACGTGGTATGTTAAAAATCAATTTAACAAACGGTACGTTGCATCATGCAGTTACGGGTGTGCATGGCGCTGCTAAAGTGTTTATTCAGCCAGCTTCTGAAGGTACTGGCATTATTGCCGGTGGCGCAATGCGTGCAATTTTTGAAGTGATGGGTGTGACCAATGTTGTGGCAAAATGTATTGGTTCAACCAATCCGTACAATTTAGTACGTGCAACACTAAACGGTTTGGAGTCAATGAATACACCAGCAGAAATCGCAGCTAAACGCGGTAAATCAGTTGAAGAAATTAGAGGCTAATCATGGCTAAAGTAAAAAAAGAAGCATCGACTATTAAAGTAACGTTGGTAAAAAGTGTTATTGGCCGCATTGAGGCGCATAAAGCTACCGTTAAAGGTTTAGGTTTGCGTCGCATCCGTCATACAGTTGAGCTACAAGACACACCAGCAATTCGCGGCATGATTAATGCTGTTGGCTATCTCGTAAAGGTAGAGGGATAATGCAATTAAATACAATTAAGCCTGCAGAAGGCGCAAAAAAAGAACGCCGCCGCGTAGGTAGGGGTATAGGTTCTGGTTTTGGTAAAACAGCAGGCCGTGGTCATAAAGGCCAAAAATCACGTACAGGCGGCTTTCATAAAGTTGGCTTTGAAGGCGGTCAAATGCCTATACAGCGCCGATTGCCAAAGCGTGGCTTTAAATCTATGACAAAGGCTAAAACCGCACATGTCCGTACTAGTGAATTATCTTTAATTCCTAACGAAGTGATTGATTTGTTGGCGTTAAAGGCAGCAAATATCGTTTCTGGTACTGTTAGAAATGCAAAGATATTTTTGTCGGGTGATGTAACTGCTAAGTTTAATATCCAAGGCTTGCTTTTGACTAAAGGCGCACGCGCCGCAGTTGAAGCTGCTGGCGGTAAAATCTTAGAAGATGCTTAAGAGATACTGTTTTGGCGAAAGATAGTTTATTAAAGACGGCATCAAAAATGGGTGAACTTAAAGGTCGCCTACTTTTTGTGCTAGGTGCCATGATTGTTTTTCGTTTGGGTGCACATATACCAGTTCCGGGTATTGATCCTGTTGTTTTGGCAAAGTTATTTGAATCGCAAAGTGGCGGCATATTGGGCATGTTTAACATGTTCTCTGGCGGTGCGCTTTCAAGGTTTACAGTATTTGCTCTGGGAATAATGCCCTATATTTCTGCTTCTATTATTATGCAGTTGATGACTGCTGTATCTCCTAAGCTTGAGCAGTTGAAAAAAGAAGGTGAAGCAGGTCGTCGTACAATTACAAAATATACTCGTTACGGAACGGTTGTTTTAGCAACATTTCAAGCGCTTGGCATTGCGATTATGCTTGAAGGGCAATCTGGCTTGGTGTTAGACCCGGGAATGGCGTTTAGACTGACTGCTGTAGTGACTTTGGTAAGTGGCACAATGTTCTTGATGTGGCTTGGTGAGCAAATTACTGAGCGCGGTATAGGCAATGGCATTTCTATTATTATCTTTGCTGGTATCGTTGCTGGTTTGCCGCATGCCGTCGGATCTACAGCTGAAATGGTAAATACAGGTGCAATTATTATACCTTTGGCATTTTTCTTGTTGGTAGCCGTTGTTTTGGTGACAGCATTGGTCGTATTTGTTGAAAAAGGCCAGCGAAAAATTACTGTCAATTATGCGAAGCGCCAGGTTGGGAATAAGGTTTATGGTGGTCAAACTACACATTTACCGTTAAAGCTGAATATGGCTGGTGTGATTCCGCCGATATTCGCCTCAAGTATAATATTATTTCCTGCTACGATGGCGGGTTGGTTTGGTAGTAAAGATAGTATGAACTGGTTAAAGGATGTTGCTGCTGCATTGTCGCCAGGTCAGCCAATCTACATTTTCCTTTTTGCTGCAGCGATTGTGTTCTTTTGTTTCTTTTATACTGCTTTGCAGTTCAATCCAAAAGATACCGCAGATAATTTGAAGAAAAGTGGTGCGTTTGTTCCAGGCATTCGGCCTGGTGACCAAACTGCAAAATATATTGATCGGATTATGGGTCGGTTAACTTTAGTTGGCGCGGCTTACATTACACTAGTTTGTTTGTTGCCGGAATTTTTGATTTTGAAATTTAATACCCCGTTTTACTTTGGCGGTACGTCATTACTAATTATTGTAGTAGTTACTATGGATTTCATGACACAGGTTCAGTCGCATCTGATGTCAAATCAATATGAGGGTTTGCTTAAGAAGGCTAACTTTAAAGGCGGCGTTCAGAACGCAAAATAGAGTATTACAAGTAGCAATTTAAGAAACTGTAGTTTAAGAAGTAATGGAGTTATAAATGAGAGTTCGTGCATCAGTAAAAGAGTTATGCCGTAATTGTAAAGTTGTTCGTCGCCGTGGCGTTGTACGTATTATTTGTACAGATCCACGTCACAAACAACGTCAAGGTTAATTGATTTAATTAACTAAATTAGAGAATTTTTAAGTAACTCTAATTGGGATGGTCACATATTAGGTGATCAGAAGATAAGCTAATTGAAATAATTTGGCTTTACTGTTAAAATCCTTGGCTTTTTTAAAGTCATGGGTTTCAGGGTAAGTCTAAATTTTGGAGTAAGGTATGGCGCGTATAGCCGGGGTCAATATCCCAAATAACAAGCATGCTGAGATTGCATTAACTGCAATTTTTGGTATTGGTCGTATTACTGCACAAAAAATATGTGCTGCAGCTGG
>PHCL01000203.1 GCA_002842195.1 Betaproteobacteria bacterium HGW-Betaproteobacteria-20
TAATCGATATATTCTTTACCATCCACATCCCACAGCTTAGAACCCAGACCTTTTTTAAAAAATATCGGGGTGCCACCTACGCTACGAAACGCACGTACAGGCGAGTTGACACCGCCTGGGATGAGTTGTTGAGATTTATCGAAAAGTGTTTGATTGAGTGAGGTCATATGCTTTTCTTGTTAAGGTACTTTGTAGTGATCTTGCGTCATTAAATCAATGCCGCATTCCAGGTTTTCTATCCAGGAAATGAACTGGCTCACCATTTCCTTTCCAATAAAAGGACGCCCGTGCTGCGGCACGATAGCGTCAATATCCATCGTCCGCACCATATTTGCCCATAATCGACATGCTTTGTTTGATGTCATATATCTTCTATGAAAACCAAGCATCACTGGCAAGTGCGCCTTGAAGTCAGTCACAGGTTCAATCGCCAAATCGGCCGGAACCAGCGACGCGCCCAAATCACCAGAAAACAATATTTTACTGGTAACGTCGTAAAACTGGAAGTTACCTTCAGAATGTAAAAAGTGCGCAGGTATTGCCTTAATAGTAGTATTGCCAAGCTCAATATTCATACCTGCGTCAGGAATACCGATAATTCGCCCCTCGGTGTTCCCCACCCCGCAGAAATGGGGTAAAAACCGCTCCCAGATAGCTGGTGCCATCACCTTGCATTCGGTACCAATCATCCATTTATTGATAGAGGCAACAATATCGGGATCTTGATGTGAGGCTAAAATGTATTCCAGCTTACGGAAATTAAAATACTTCCCCATGCCGACCATCAGCGCGTTGTAAGTCATGTTGCCGCCCGGGTCTAGTAGCGCACCATGACCATCGGTCACTATTAGAAACTGGTTAGACTGCACCGCTTCGGAAGAGGATTTATCAGCCAGATCATTAAACACGATACAGACGTGATGCCCATTATTAAACAGTTCTTTTGCCATAAAAATATGCCTTAGATATATCTAGCTTGTGATAGTGAAGCCGGACTATGTCACAAATATTAATGTAGCAATTTAACATACATCAAAGAATCGAGAGAATTGGCGCGCTATTTCCTGAACAGACAGATTAGCCTCACTTCCTAAGCTTACCTTTTCTTCCAGATTAAACAGCGCCCCAACCACAGCTATCGCGTCGGCGCTGGCTTGTATTGCCTGATCTGCATTTTCTAACGTTATACCGCCTATGGCCACCGCTGGAACTTGAAGCCGCTCGCGCGCCTGTTCAAACAAACTCAATGGCGCTACTGGCGCATTCGGTTTGGTGGCGGATGCAAAACATGCGCCGAATGCCACATAGCTTGCGCCAGCCTGTTGCGCGGTTAGCGCCAAATCAAAACGGTTATAGCATGAAGCGCCTAAAATTTTATCAGCACCTAAAATTTCTCTAACATCGCTTAACTTACCATCATCTGCACCTAAATGTACGCCATCTGCATCTAACATCAAACACAATTTAACGGAGTCATTGATAATCAGCGGTACATTATATTGCCTGCACAAAGCCAAAATCACCTGCGCTTGCTGGACTTGTAGCCTATGCTTAGCTTGTTTGTTGCGATATTGCAATATTGAAACGCCACCTTGCAGCGCCGCCTCTACCTTGGCTAACAAAAGGTCTGTGTCAGCCTCGTCAGGTGTTATTGCGTACAAACCGCTTATTTGATGCACTATAGTCAATTTTATTAGTGCGTTTTAATGCTGCCGTCACCGCCAGTCACCACCGCGTCTTCTTCATCGCGTGCCCAAAACATGCGGTCTGGAATATATTGCCCCATGCCAGGCCTAAACCCATTTTTAAGCGTTTGCCAGGTAAACTCCTGTGCCTCTTCTACCGCCTCTTCCAAACTTAACCCGTGCGCCATGCAAGCGGCGATTGCACTAGTGAGCGTGCAACCGGAACCATGATAACTGCCCACCAAACGCTCCCATTTGTAGGCTTTAATCAGTTTACTCTCACCATACAAAGTATTAGTGACTTCCAGCGTGCGTTCGTGAGTGCCAGTAATCAGCACATATTCGCTACCCATGCCCAGCAGACGCGCGGCGGCTTCATCTAGTGAAGTTAATGTGATTTTTTCATCAGCATCGTCTGCAAAGGCAAATCGTCGCGCTTCCAGACTATTTGGCGTAATTAAAGTCGCTTGCGGAAAAAGTAGCTCTATCATCGCGTCCATCATGTCGTCATTTGTTAAATCATCACCACGACCAGAAGTTAAAATCGGGTCAATCAACAACGGTACATCAGGATAGTCCGCCATGATTTCGGCAATCACCGCGATATTTTCCACAGAACCTAACAAGCCGAGCTTGAATGCCGAAACCTGCACATCTTCTAAAATTGCGCGCGCTTGGTCATTCACCCAATCCGCATCCATCGCCAATACGCTATCTACGCCTACCGTATCTTGCACGGTAATCGCCGTAACCACTGAAAGCGGATGGCAGCCAATACTGGCAAATGTGAGAATATCTGCCTGCAAACCCGCACCACCACTAGGGTCTGTGCCGGCAAAAGTCAATACTGAAGGGGGTGCCTGATTAGCCATAATCTCGTATATACTTAAATAAATGGAGCGGGCGATGGGAATCGAACCCACGGCTCTAGCTTGGGAAGCTAGGGTATTACCATTATACGACGCCCGCCTGATGTCACATTTTACTTGGCTGTGAGTTAGTAAGGCAAAATATTTGTGAATATTTCAGTATGCTATTTTAAATATAGGTCGTTAAATGCAGATTGGTTTAACGCCCTTAGGTAATTTCATACCAAAATTAAACATGATTGATATATTAGGATTGTTCAATTTCCGGTCTGCACTAGATTCACAGGCTTCTGCAGAATTGTCAGCATCCGCACCATCACCTGCACTAGGAGCCGCAACATTAAGAATTGCCAGACTCTGAATCGGCCTTTCATTCAAAGCTAGCAAACCACCTAAACCTGCGGCATCTCTTGGCGAGCCATTACCTTGTGAAGCGCCGCCAGGCAATAAAATCGTGAACAAATCACTTACATAGTTAATAATGTAATTACCACCCGCATCCAATGTGCCTTGGTTAATAGCATAATTACCCACAACTTCACCGGGTAAACGGTCAAGCGCGCCCGATAATGTATCGCCACCAACTAAACCAAGGCCACCAACAGTGAAAGTAAATGGTAGAGGGTCTACGTTGCCAACAAATTTGGTTTGACCTGAATTTGCGGTAACAGTGATAGCGCGCTGATTGATGGTGCCGCTGGCGCTGGCGCTACTGACATTGTAGTTGTTACCGCCGTTGCCATCGTTAACGGTAAAGCCACTTACATTCAGGGTGCTGTTATTTGTACCTAGTACGTTGTTGCTGGCAAAG
>PHCL01000204.1 GCA_002842195.1 Betaproteobacteria bacterium HGW-Betaproteobacteria-20
AGAACCTGTCAGTCTCCATCAGCGGCACCAGCGGCGGCAATTTTGAGGCAGTGAGCGCGGTCGGGACCGTGACCAATACCGTGGTGGATGATGCCGATGTGACGACAGTGTCTATTGCGGGAAGCGCGTCAATTGCAGAAGGTGGTAATGCTAGTTACACCGTTTCATTAACCAATGCAGCACAAACGACAGCTGTGACAGTGAATCTTACCTATAGCGGTACCGCTGCTAATGGCACTGATTTTACCGGTGTTGCTACAGTCACTATTCCTGCTGGCTCTAGCAGTGCCAACTTTAATATTGCGACGATTGATGATGCGCTAACTGAAGGCGCCGAGAGCTTTACTATCACTGTTGCTTCAGCCTCTGGCGGTAATTTCGAAAATCTGATTGTTAGCGGAACAGCAGGAAGCGTTACAACGAGCATTACTGATAACGATACACCACCGGTGATTGATTTGGACGCCAATAACTCCAGTGGCGCTACTGGCGCAAATTACACGACGACTTTTACCGAGAACGGCGCTGCAGTATCGATTGCAGATACTGATGTTAGCATCACTGATGTTGAATCCAGCAATATTGTCAGTGCCACTATCACGCTCACCAATTTCAAAGCTAGTGATGTACTGGCTGCAGGAGTATTACCAGGCGGCGTCACGGCCAGCGCATATAACCCAGCCACAGGTGTGATTACATTAAGCGGTAGTTCGACCTTGGCTAATTATCAAGCGGCTATCCGTGCGATTACTTTTGCAAACACATCGGAAAATCCTGACATTACACCCCGTGTTATAAATGTTATTGTTAACGACGGAAGCTCGAGCAGTAGCAATGTAGCGGTAGCTACTATTAATGTAGTGTCGGTAAATGACGCGCCAATTGGAACCGTAGATAACTTTACCGTGACAGAGGGTGCTGTAGCTGTTCTGGGTAACGTATTAGCAAACGACACGGATGTTGATAGCCCAACACTAAATGTAGGGCAATTTGCTACCAATACTTCCGGTATCGGCGCTGTTACAGCTAATGGTGCAAATTCAATTACAACCGCACTTGGCGGTACTGTGGTGATGAATGCTAACGGCACCTTTACCTATACTGCACCTGCATCCAGAAACCACAGTGATGCGATTTCTGATATAGATAGCTTTGTTTATCGGGCATCAGATGGATCAGCGGTTTCTGGCTGGACAACGGTCTCAATCAACCTTACAGATACGGCTCCTATCGCAAATGATGATGTTGATAGTCTCGGTGCCAGCACCAGCATCACCGGCAATGTGATCACCGGTGCAGGTGGCACAATTATTGGTGGTGCAGATGTGCTTGGGGCTGATGCCGTTGCGATAACCAATGTTACCGTAACGCAAGGAACTCTGATTTCCAACACCGTTGGCGCGGGCAACGTGAGAACTATTGTTACGACCAACGGTACATTGGCTATTGATCAGGATGATGGTAACTATACCTATACTTCAAATATTCAAACTAAATCTCTTGCTGCCAGTGGAACCGCAAGTGTAGGAGAGTGGACATCAGCTGGTTTTACCGTTTATGGCTTTGATACAAATGGTACTCAGACTAATGATTTATATGGCGGTAATACCAATAGTATTAACCTCACTAACTTAAACAGCACTTCAGCAGGTAGAGTTCAATCACGCAATAACAGCGGTGATGCCGGCTCAGGTATTGGTGTGGAGAATTCTAGTACTACAGGAACTTCAGCGAGAATCGAAAATAACGAAAATCTAGTTATCAATGTTGGTTTCCTTACTAACTCTGCCACAGTCACGTTAACAAACCTGGGATCTGGTGAAACGGCAACATGGCGTGCATATGACGCGAGTGGAAACATTGTCGACAGCAATACCATTACTGGTAACAACACTAATATCGCTACATCAACCATTAATACTGCAAGCAGCTACCAATATATTGTGTTTACCTCTGGAGGGGCAACTTATCTGGTTAATGGCTTAACCGCTACATCTGTAATTTCTACAGCAGATATCTTTACCTACACCCTGACTGACGCTGATGGCAGTACATCTTCAGCAACATTGACAATTAACCCTGGTATAGCGCCAGTGATTGACTTAGACGCCTCCGGCGCAGGTACCGGCTTTGCCGCTACCTTCACCCAGAATGGTGCGGCGGTTTCGATTGCGGATACCGACATCAGCATTACCGATGCTGATTCAACCAATATTACCAAAGCCACCATCACCTTAACCAATGCACAAGCAGGTGATGTGCTTGCCGCCGGCGGTATGCCGGCAGGCATCACCGCGAGTGTTACAGGCAACGTGGTGACCTTAACCGGCTCTGCAACATTGGCGAATTATCAAACGGCGATCCGTGCGATTACATTCAGTACGGTTAGCGCTGATGCAACCCCTCGTGCAATTGATGTGGTGGTGACTGATGGTACTAACTACAGCAACACGGCTACTGCCACCGTAGCGGTTATAATCAGTGCACCGACAATTGATTTAGACGCATCAGCAGCCGGTACTGGTTTTGCGACTAACTACCTCGGAAACGGCACGGTGGCATCGATTGCAGATACGGATATCAGTATCACCGATATAGACTCAACCAATCTTGCAGGTGCGACCATTACATTAACCAATGCGCAAGTTGGGGATGTGTTAGCGGCAGGCACAATGCCTAGCGGCATTACTGCAAGTGTTGTTGGTAATGTGGTGACCTTAACCGGCTCTGCAACATTAGCTAGTTACCAAACCGCGATTCGTGCGGTGACTTTTGCAAACACGACTGCCACCCCAAACGAAACCATCCGCAATGTCAACGTGGTGGTAACTGATGGCGCAAATAACAGTAACACGGCTACTGCCTCAATCGCGATCATTCCAACAGGTAGTAATAATACAGGGTTTGAAGACGCGAGCTCAATTCCTGTTACTTTGACACATCCTGTGGGTGGGGATGTGGCGGCAAGTTTCAATCTTTCAAACTTACCGGCTAACGGCGCGTTGTATCTTGATGCGGCCATGACCATATTGGTGACTACTGGAACAGATATCTCCACCGGCGGCAATGGCTTTTTAACGCTTTACTTTAAACCACAAGCTGATTTCAACAGTGGCACTTTTGCAGGCCTGGGAGTACCCAGCTTTGCTTTCACTGCTAGAAACGGGCTTGGTGTTATCTCACCGGTTGCGACTGAAACCATCACCGTAACCGCTGTAGATGACGGCGCACCCAAGGCAGTTAATGATAGCTTCACGACTGCATTGGGATCAACCCCAATCACCTTTACCAGTGCCCAATTGCTGGCTAACGATACACTGCTTGACCATGCAAGAATCACTGCTACTGGCGCGTTGCCGGC
>PHCL01000205.1 GCA_002842195.1 Betaproteobacteria bacterium HGW-Betaproteobacteria-20
GTTGGTGGCATTGCTTGTCATACGGGTCGTCATGACTGCTTTTTTAAAAAACTTGACGATGCCGGGCGCTGGCAAATAACTGAGCCTGTGCTCAAAGACCCCAAAGCTATTTATTAAGGTAATATTTGCCAATATGGACGATGTATTAAACAGATTAAGCGAACTATTAGAGCAGCGCAAAAATGCTGATCCACAGACTTCTTACGTGGCTAAACTGTATGCAAAAGGTATGGACAGCATACTAAAAAAAGTGGGTGAAGAAGCCGCTGAAACCATTATCGCTGCTAAAAATGAGGATAAACAACACTTGATTTATGAAACGGCTGACTTGTGGTTTCACACGCTGGTGATGCTTGCGCAGGCTGGATTAAAGCCGCAACAGGTATTAGACGAGCTGGCCAGGCGCGAAGGGCTGTCTGGTATAGCAGAGAAAGAAAGCCGGGTTGAATCATGAGTGTAGACTGTATTTTTTGCAAAATTGTAAACGGTGTAATTCCATCAAAAAAAATCTATGAAGATGATGATGTGATTGCGTTTAATGATATTAAGCCATCAGCCAAAGTACATTTTTTGATAGTGCCAAAACTGCATGTTGAGAGTTTGGCTAGTTGCGAAACCCAGCATCAGGCGCTGTTGGGTAAGATGCTGTTACTTGCGCCAAAGATTGCAAAAGAACAAGGTTTGGCCGGTTTTAAAACGCTAATCAATACAGGCCGTGATGGAGGGCAGGAAGTGTTTCATCTTCATTTGCACGTGTTGGGTGGTGGCGAAAAACCACCTAAAACATAAATTTATCTTTCAGGAGCGTTATTATGGGTTCATTTAGCATTTGGCATTGGTTAATCGTATTGTTGATTGTGGTGTTGATTTTTGGTACTAAGAAACTTAAAAATATCGGTGGCGATGTTGGTGGTGCGGTCAATGAGTTTAAAAAAGCCATGAAAGATGAGCAAGTGACTGATGCGGCTGAAAAAACTGGCACGACCATTGAGGGTGAAGTCACCAGCAAGACCAAGCAGTAATTCATGTTTGATGTTTCGTTCGCTGAGCTGATTGCTATCGCTGTAATTGCCTTGTTGGTGATTGGCCCGGAAAAATTGCCGAAAGTGGCGCGTACGTTAGGGGCGCTGACTGGTCGTATGCAAAAATACGTGGCACAGATTAAAGAAGAAGTGAATCGCGAAGTACGTTTTCAGGAGTTGCAGCAATTGCAGCAAGAAATTCAAGAAACCGTCACCAAAACCAAAGATAACATTCAGGCTGGCCTACAGGGCGTTGCTGACACTATCACGCAAGAGGTAGATGACTTTAAGCTAAACGCAGTTGACAATGCTAAACCAGATCAGCCATCTCAGCTTGAAAAAGTGCCTGTTAAGAAAACGGTAGTTAAAAAACCCGCTGTTAAAAAACCTGCAGTTAAAAAACCTACTGTTAAAAAACCTGCGGTAAAAAAAGACCTGACTCAAACAATAGTCATCAAAAAAGCGTCAACACAAGAATAATCAATCTCGTGACTCCAACCGATAATTTCATTTCACATCTAATCGAACTGCGTAATAGGTTGCTACGCATCGTTGTTGGTTTTATCGTGGTATTTGTGGTGTTTTTCCCGTTCGCTAACAAAATCTATGCACTGCTAGCTGCACCATTATTAAGTAAGCTTCCTGCCGGTGGCCAAATGATTGCTACAGCGGTGACCACGCCATTTTTTGTGCCGATGAAAGTAGCCATGATGGCGGCATTTATCGTTTCTTTACCGCATACCATGTATCAAGTATGGGCATTCGTAGCACCAGGCTTGTATGCGCATGAAAAAAAATTCATGATCCCCATGATTGTTGCCAGTTGTATCTTGTTTCTTATAGGGATGACTTTCGCTTACTTTTTAGTATTCCCGGTAGTTTTTGGTTTTATTGTTGGGGTAGCGCCAGTAGGTGTAGCGGTCATGACCGATATCGGCAACTATTTAGATTTTGTGATGACGCTGTTTTTTGCATTTGGTTTAGCATTTCAAGTGCCAATCGCAGTGGTAATGATGGTACGTTTTGGCTGGATGACTATTGTTCAGCTTAAAGACGCGCGTGGATATGTGATTGTTGGCGCATTTGTCGTTGGCGCAATATTTACGCCGCCGGATATTATTTCCCAGTTTATGCTGGCAGTACCAATGTGGTTGCTATATGAGCTCGGTATTGTTATTGCAACATTCACTAAAAAGTCGCCAGAACAAACGATATTGCCGCCCACTTGATAGGCCGAACAGGACTATTAGCAAATTCAGAACACCATTTATTTGCAACCTAAATACTGCCTGCAGTACCAAATGAATCACGCATAGCAAGCTTTATAATTCGCCTGAAAATGTACGAGAGAAAAATGACGCCCTGGAAGGCGCTGTTATAGAGGCTTCCAGGGCAGCTGCAGTGAAGGTGTGCTAAATAGGTTGAATATTGCAATCATTATGCAATCAATCTGAGCCGATTGATTACTCAGTCGTCGCGGCAGGTTTAGGTCGCTGTCCAATTAGCACCACCACATTCATGGTTGTTTCCGCGCGTGAGATTTTAAGCGTAGCTTTTTTGTTGGGAGTAAGCGCTGCAATCAAATTCAACATGCTTGCCGTGTCCGAAATTGGCCTGCCTTCTACCGATAGCAGAATATCCCCGGCGCGCAACCCGGCTTTATCGGCAGGACTGTTGCGTAGCACGCCGGCGACCAATGCACCTTCTGTGCCTTTGAGTTTGAATGATTCTGCAAGTTCTGGGGTCATGTCTTGCGCTTCAATGCCTATCCACCCACGCGTGACATTACCCAGAGCGACTATTTGATCCATCACTTGCCGTGCCAGTGTGGCGGGAATGGCAAAGCCTATGCCCATTGAGCCGCCGCTACGTGAGTAAATAGCACTGTTAATACCCACTAAATTGCCGTCAGTGTCAATCAATGCGCCGCCAGAATTACCAGGGTTGATTGAGGCATCTGTCTGAATGAAATTTTCAAAAGTATTGATACCCAGATGATCACGTCCAAGCGCGCTGATAATACCTTGTGTGACAGTTTGCCCAACGCCGAATGGGTTGCCAATTGCCAAGACCACATCGCCCACATTGAGTTTATCTGAGCTGGCAAAAGTAATGGCGGGCAGATTATCTGCTTCAATCTTAATTAATGCTAAATCGGTATCTGGATCTGTGCCGACTACTTTAGCGGGTATTTTTCTGCCGTCTGCCATGGCAACTTCAATTTCATCAGCGCTGGCCACCACATGGTTGTTGGTCAGAATCAAACCATCCTTACTAACAATGACGCCAGAACCCAGGCTGTTTTCAGGTTGAGCCTGATTGTCCAGA
>PHCL01000206.1 GCA_002842195.1 Betaproteobacteria bacterium HGW-Betaproteobacteria-20
CGGTTGATTTACAGATTTTCGATGTGCGCCAGGTTGGACAGGATATTCGCGTGCGTGCCAAGCCTGTTAAACCAAATCTCTAATGTTGAGGTCACTATAAGGTTAATGCAACTATGCTTATAGATACTCATTGTCATTTAGATGCGGCTGAATTTGAGAATGATAGAGACGATATTGCCTTGTTAGCTTTGCAACAAGGTGTTTCACGCGTCGTCATTCCCGCTGTGGCGCGGAATAATTTTGATGCCGTCATCTCGTTATGTAATCAACACAAACATTGCGCCTACGCACTTGGTATTCATCCTATGTATGTGGGTAATGCTACTTTAGATGACCTTGAAACGCTAAAAACTTACGTTGAAGATAATAATCCTGTGGCGATTGGCGAAATTGGCCTGGATTATTTTGTGACTAAAAATAATATTGAGCAGCAAACCACTTTTTTTACCGAACAACTTAAAATTGCCAGGCAGCATGATTTACCGGTAATTCTGCATGTGCGCAATGCGATTGATGATGTATTAAAATATCTCCGCAGATATGAGATTAAGCATGGCATAGCGCATGCGTTTAATGGCAGTTTTCAGCAGGCAGAGCAATTTATTGCGCTAGGGTTTAAGTTGGGTTTTGGCGGCGCAATGACGTATAGTCGTGCATTAAAAATCCGTGAGCTCGCAAAAAAATTACCGCTGGAGGCGATTGTATTGGAAACAGATTCGCCTGACATGCCGCCGGAATGGCTGGCGGCTAAAGCTAGAAATACCCCGCTGGAACTGAATAGAATTGCGCAGGTTTTAGCCGATTTAAGGCAGGTAAATGTGGCGCAAGTGCTTGATATAACTAGCACCAACGCACTAAAAGTTTTGCCAAAATTAACCCACTTATGCACATCAGCTAAAGTATTACATTAAGTACTGTAAAAAAACCTTAGTAATCAAGGGGTGATATTTAACCTATTGATTATTAAAGATAAAATAATAGTTTAAAATTTAAGCGATTAAAAAAAATCCTTTAAAATTGGTAAGTTACATTTTTAAGTCACAACTATTCACAGAGTTATCCACAGATATTGTGGAGAGTATTTTCAATTTTACGGAACTTTTTCATACCAGTGCTTGGCATCCCACAGAATATATCTGCTAAAGCAGATTATTCGTGTGTGAAAGTCAACATTTTTATTATTTATATTTTGTCTAAATAAACTGTTTATTGATAGGAAATGCAATTTTTTATGTTAGTAAACACTCAGCAATATCGCACCATTTGGCCGACTGAAACAATAGCTACTGAACCTAAAACGATTTCAATCATAGACCAAACCAAGTTGCCGCATGCTTTTGAAATTAGGCAAATCGGCAGCCTGGCGCAAATGATTACGGCCATTAAAACTATGCAGGTGCGCGGCGCACCGTTAATAGGTGCGGCGGCGGCTTATGGCATCGCGCTGGCAATGCTGGAAGATGACTCTGATGCCAGTTTACACCTTGCAGTGAATGCACTCAAAAGCAGTCGCCCGACTGCGGTGAATTTACAATGGGCTGTAAGCCGCATGCTTGCTTGTTTGCAGAGCAGGCCAAATGAAGCACGTCATTTAACCGCCTGGCACGAAGCGGCCAATATTGCCGAAGAGGATGTCGCGCAAAATAAAGCCATTGCTCAGCATGGTTTAGTGTTAATCGAAAAGCTGTACCAAAACCGCAAAAACCAGAACAGACCGCTGAATATTCTCACGCACTGCAATGCTGGCTGGCTGGCAACTGTTGATTTTGGCACTGCGCTTGCCCCCATCTACGCCGCGCATAATGCTGGTCTGGACGTGCATGTCTGGGTCGATGAAACCCGTCCGCGTAATCAGGGTGCCGCGTTAACTGCGTGGGAGCTTGGCTCTCACGGTGTGCCGCACACGGTGATTACCGATAACGCCGGCGGGCATTTAATGCAGCAAGGTCTGGTTGACATGGTGATCGTCGGCGCAGACCGTGTGACGAGTACGGGTGATGTTTGTAATAAAATTGGTACCTATTTAAAAGCGCTTGCGGCGTTTGATAATCATGTCCCTTTTTATGCGGCCGTACCTTCGCCCACCATCGATTGGACAATTAAGGATGGCCTGATAGAAATTGAAATTGAACAGCGGCATGGCGATGAAGTGGCGTATCTGCAAGGTTTGGCGCTGGATGGCAGTGTGCAGAATGTACGTCTGATACCCATAGAATCAGCAGTTGCCAACCCGGCGTTTGATGTTACGCCGGCACGATTGGTGACGGGAATTATTACCGAGCAGGGCGTGTTTGCACCGCATGCGTTGAAGCGACTTGAAATAATAGCTTAAAAAAAATATTACAATGCAGTCGAAAATGCCAATTCTTGTCATTCTCGGCATGGTGAAGAATGGTGAAATGTGGGAGTTGTTGTAGAATAAGCCATGAGAAATCAACGTGATGATTTGTTGGCGGTTGCCCGGGAACTAGCTGAGCTTGGCCTGAATAAAGGCACTTCAGGCAATTGCAGCGTGCGCCTGAATAGGAATGGCGAGCCTGGCTTCTTGGTTACGCCATCCGGCATGGGTATTGATGAAATGACCGCAGACAGCATGGTGCAAATGGCTTTTGACGGCAGTGTTGTTGCTGATAAAATGACGGCCCAGCTTAAACCCAGTAGCGAGTGGCGTTTTCATTGCGACATTTTAAAAAACCGACCTGAAATCAACGCCGTTATTCATACCCACAGCATGTTCGCAACCACGCTGGCCTGCATGCACAAAGATATTCCACCATTTCATTACATGATAGCCGTTACGGGCGGTGACACCATCCGCTGCGCACCGTACGCGCTATTTGGCTCGCAACCATTGTCCGATAATGCGCTACTGGCTTTGACTGACCGTAAAGCTTGCCTGCTGGCGAATCACGGCATGATTGCAATTGGTGCCGATATAGACGACGCACTGGCTGTGGCGGTGGAAGTAGAAAATCTGTGCGAGCAATATTGGAGAGTGTTACAGCTCGGTGAGCCCATCATATTAAGCGAAGTTGAAATGCGCGAGGTATTTCAACAGTTCAAGGGGTATGGTAAATGGGCGGTATAGATACCCAAAAACCTGCGGGTTAATTTGCTGCGTAAATTGCGTTTTTCTGTCAAATTTCGCATAGCTTCCTAAGTGATGCCCTGGCAGCCTTATTTAGAGCGGCTCCTAGGGCATAATTTTTTGCTCGTAGATTTCTGGTGATATTTGCACATCAAAAAAGTGCCTGCACAATACTTAACCGTTGACTTAACCGTTGCTGATAAAACCACTTATAAAATTATCGGGACATATTGATGCGGTTTATTAGTGTTACCGAATCAA
>PHCL01000207.1 GCA_002842195.1 Betaproteobacteria bacterium HGW-Betaproteobacteria-20
CATTCGCCTTCTAATATATAAGCGATTTCTTGTTCGTGAAAAGTCCAATCAAACACGGAAACTTCTTTTTGCCAGGTTGGCCATTTGCTAACGCCCAGTGCATCTAAATGGGTTTGTGCGGGATTCTTTTCAACGATAATTTGGCTCATGTCATTCCTTTTGAATAAGCTGCTATTTTAACGCAAGGCGCCTCAATTGGTGTGGGAGTTGCGCTTAAAGTAGTAAAATAAGCGTTTTAAGTGAAAATACCCTTGATATGCGCATTAGTTTAGATGAAGCAATTGCCAAACTAAAAAACGGTGAAGTGGTCGCGATTCCCACCGAAACGGTGTATGGGCTGGCGGCAGATGCGACTAACGACGTTGCTTTACAGCAAATATTTACCATCAAGCAACGTCCCGCTGACCATCCTTTGATTGTGCATATTGGCGACATCAGCCAGGTAAACGATTGGGCTGCAATCTTTCCAGAAACCGCATTGAAGCTGGCGCAAGCCTTTTGGCCGGGTGCGCTTACGCTGGTGTTGCCAGCCAAAAATCATGTTTCTCGTGTGGTGCGCGGTGATGAATCCACCGTTGCCTTGCGTGTGCCAAATCACCCTGTTGCACTTGCTTTGCTAAAAAAAAGCGGGCTATGCGTTGCCGCGCCATCGGCTAATTTATTTACGCAACTTAGTCCCACTACGGCGGCACATGTAGAGTCTGGTTTGGGTGAAGCAATGCCCGTGTTGGATGGCGGCGCATGTGCTGTGGGCATAGAATCTACCATTGTAAACGTGACAGCCGATGGGCAATGGCAGTTGTTACGTCCGGGTATGGTTAGCGAGGTGGATGTTGCGCGCGTTGCGGGCGTATCTCAGCAATTAAATCCAATGGGCGTGATTGGAACAGTAATTCCAAAAGTGCCAGGGCAACACGCCCTGCACTATTCGCCAAGAACTTCGCTATTATTGTTTAAAGATAAAGCCACACTTATTAAAGAATGTGAAGCGCTTACTCAAGCCCACATAAAATGTGCTGCCTTATTGATTGGTGAAGGTGCTAACCCGGGCTGCACCGTTATGCGATTACCAAGTCAGCCAGCGGAGGCTGCAGAGCAACTGTATAGTGCGCTACATGATTTAGATGCGCTGAAGGTAGACCGTTTGTTAGTTGAGTTGCCACCCAATAGCACAGACTGGCTGGCGGTATCGGATAGACTGAGTCGCGCAGGCGGCTGATGCATACGAACACAAAACATTTTTTTAGAATGTACAATAATCTAGATTTTTAACTACACAGGAATCAGCATGACCATTCAATTCAAGCAATTATTTTTAGTCACTTACTTATTCGCACTGCTACCTGCGTGTAGCTCGGTCAGCCTCAATCCATTTGGCTCAGATACAAAAGAACAATCAATCATACCGAAGAACGCTACAGCTTATGTTTGCGAAGACAATAAGCAATTTTATGTACGCATGCAAAATAATAATGCCGAAGCCTGGCTTATTTACCCGGACCATGAAGTGAGTTTAACTAAAGTGAGCGGTGCTGAAAGTCGTTATACCAGTGGTGTGATTGCGCTGGTGATTAATGGTGCAGAAACTACGTTGAACGATGGCGAAAAAATTGCTTATACCGGGTGCAAACCACAACTTACAAAATAAATCTTACAAAATAAATTTTTTGGATGAAGAATTTATTTAAGACTTGCTGATAACGCAAAAATGGCGTAATTTAAACATTGTGTAGTTATATTAACTGTGGAGTTAACCATGGATAATAAATATGGATTAGGCAGTACAAAAGTAGCCACCAAGCACCACGAAACGCATCATAATAAAACCAATGTATTGCATGCTACGCATTGCAAGTTCTGTGGCAGTGAAAACCTAGTGTTAAGCCCGACCATGCATGATCACCGCTGTGCTGATTGTGGTGAATGGCAAGCTGATATTCCGCAAGGCTATTCTTCTGGCAGAAGTAGTGATTTTTAATTCTTTTGTCTTTATCTAACACGCGCACTCTTTTTAATGCGCGCCCAGAGCCCGTCAAAGGGTGTTCGCTTATGGCACAACGCCCTCATGGCGCGCGTTTTTTGTAAATACTGGCCTCACTTGTAAAAAATAATTCTTAAAATTTTCAAACTTTTAACGATTAATATCACTAAAAGTTTTATAATCTTGCGTACAAAAACACCCTTTCCATTAAACAACTCCAAAAGAGAAGATAAATGTCTACTACAAATGCTGATATTGGCCTGATTGGCCTTGCTGTTATGGGGCAAAATTTAGCCCTGAATATTGCCGACCACGGCTACACTATTGCGGTTTATAACCGCAACTCAAAGAAAATGCTGGATTTCATTGAAGAATGCAAACAAAAAGAGCCTTCACACGAGCGTGTTATTGGGCATGCTGATTTAGCCTCATTTGTATTAAGTATTAAACGCCCGCGTAAAATTATCTTGCTGGTCAAAGCCGGCAGCGCAACTGACGTCACCATTAACGCGATATTGCCGTTCTTAGAAGAAGGCGACATTATTATTGATGGCGGTAACTCATTATGGACAGATACCATTCGCCGCGAAAAAGAACTTGCGGTTAAAGGCATCGATTTTATTGGTTCCGGCGTATCAGGCGGTGAAACAGGTGCGCGCTTTGGCCCATCACTCATGCCTTCAGGTACACGCAAAGCGTGGGCGAGTTTAGAACCAATCTGGCGTGATATCGCCGCTAAAGTTGACGCTGTTACAGGCGAGCCGATGGAAGGCGGTCAGCCAGGTAAGCCTGTGGTAGGTGGCTTCTCATGTGCTGAATACATTGGCCCAGATGGTGCTGGTCACTACGTTAAAATGGTGCATAACGGCATTGAATACATTGATATGCAGTTAATCTGCGAAGCCTACTGGTTAATGAAAAATCTGCTTGGCATGCCAGCGGATGAAATTGGTAGGGTATTTACAGAGTGGAATAAAGGCGAGTTATCAAGCTTCCTGATTGAAATCACCGCTGATATTCTGCAACAAAAAGACCCAATGACCAAAGGCTTCCTAGTTGACCAAATTTTGGATACCGCAGGCCAAAAGGGTACTGGCCAATGGACTGCAGCCAACGCGCTTGAACTTGGTGCACCAGCAAATGCGATTGCCGCTGCGGTTTATGCACGTGCACTTTCTAGCTTAAAAGAAGAGCGTGTAGAAGCGAGCAAAATCTTAAAAGGCCCTGTGGTGGTTAAAGAAACAGACAAAAAAGCGATTATTGATGCAATAAAAAACGCGCTTTATTGCTCAAAGATCTGTGCCTATGCACAAGGCTTTCAACTGATTGACAAAGCACAAGTGGCTTATAACTGGAAGCTCAAT
>PHCL01000208.1 GCA_002842195.1 Betaproteobacteria bacterium HGW-Betaproteobacteria-20
ACCAAGTGCTGGTGCCAATGCCGGATTATCCACTTTGGACTGCCGCCGTGACGTTAGCTGGCGGCACTGCGCGCCATTACCTGTGCGATGAAGCGACTGGCTGGATGCCGGATTTAAAAGATATTGAGTCTAAAATCACCGCTAATACACGTGGGATTGTAGTCATTAACCCGAATAATCCTACAGGGGCATTGTACCCGCGTGAAATTTTAGAAGGCATCATTGAGATTGCGCGTCATCATGACTTGGTAATTTTTGCCGATGAAATTTACGATAAGGTGTTATACGATGGCAATGTGCACATTTCCATCGCTTCGCTTGCGGATGATGTGCTGTTTGTGACATTTAATGGTTTATCAAAAAACTATCGTGCGTGTGGTTACCGTGCAGGCTGGATGATATTAAGTGGAGAGAAAAAACACGCCAGCGATTTTATTGAAGGCTTGAATATGCTGGCCAGTATGCGTTTGTGCGCCAATGTGCCTGGGCAACTGGCCATACAGACTGCGTTAGGCGGTTACCAGAGTATTGATGATTTAGTCGCGCCGGAAGGCCGCTTATGCAAGCAGCGTGATGTAGCACATGCGTTGCTCACCGCTATTCCGGGCGTAAGCTGTACAAAACCAGCAGCGGCGATGTATCTGTTTCCGAAATTAGATCCGGAAATTTACCCCATTGAAGATGATCAGCAGTTCATTTTAGATTTATTGTTAGAAGAAAAAGTATTGCTGGTGCAAGGCACGGGCTTTAACTGGCGTACGCCAGATCACTTCCGTGTGGTATTTTTGCCAACGGTAGATGATTTAACTGAAGCGATTGGGCGTATTGCGCGGTTTTTAGAAAATTATAGAAATAAGCACTCAAAATTAGATGGAGCTAAAGTTTGAAACAACTTAATGTAGGACTTTTGGGTATCGGTACGGTAGGTGGCGGCACTTATACCGTGTTGACACGCAATGCTGCTGAAATTTCACGTCGCACCGGCTGCAATATTAATGTGATTCAAGTAGCAGACAGAAATATTGACCATGCAAAAACCGTTACCGGCGGCGCAGTTGACGTGACCGATGATGCGTTTGCCGTGGTGAATAATCCGCAGGTAGACGTAGTCGTAGAGTTGATTGGCGGCTATACACTCAGCAAAGAATTAGTGCTGAAAGCCATAGCAAACGGCAAGCATATTGTCACTGCCAATAAGGCGTTGATTGCTTTACACGGCAATGAAATTTTTGCCGCTGCGCAGGCTAAAGGTGTCATCGTGGCATATGAAGCGGCGGTGGCTGGCGGCATTCCGATTATTAAAGCGTTACGTGAAGGATTGGGCGCAAACCGTATTGAATGGTTGGCAGGCATTATTAACGGTACAACTAATTTCATCCTTACTGAAATGCGTGATAAGGGCCTTGCTTTTGCCGATGTGTTAGGCGAAGCGCAGCGATTAGGCTACGCCGAGGCCGATCCAACCTTTGACGTGGAAGGCATTGATGCCGCGCATAAGTTAACCATCATGTCAGCCATTGCTTTTGGCATGCCGATGAAATTTGAGCAGGCGTACACCGAAGGCATCACCAAACTGCAGCAAACCGATATTAAATATGCTGAAGAACTGGGTTATCGTGTAAAACTACTGGGCATTAGCAAACTAACAGACGCCGGCATTGAGCTGCGTGTACACCCAACACTGATTCCAGAAAAACGCCTGATAGCCAATGTAAATGGTGCGATGAATGCCGTAGTTGTAAAAGGCGATGCTGTTGGCCCTACGCTGTATTACGGCGCTGGTGCAGGCGCGGAGCCGACCGCGAGCGCGGTGGTAGCCGATTTAATGGATGTTGCAAGATTGAGCAGCGCAAGCGTCGCACAGCGCGTGCCGTACTTAGGTTTTCAGGCCGGCCAATTAAATGACTTGCCTATTTTGCCTATTTCTGAGGTCAGCAGCGCGTATTATTTACGTTTGCGCGCTAGCGATAAACCTGGCGTACTGGCTTGCGTGACTAAAATTCTGGCCGACCGCGATATTTCGATTGATGCCATGCTGCAAAAAGAACCGGATGACAATGAAACCGAGGCGGACATTGTAATTTTGACGCACATCACGGTGGAAAAAAATATGGATGCTGGTATTGCCGAAATTGAAGCTTCGCCAGCGATTGTGGGTAAAGTGGTTAAAATTCGTATGGAAGCGTTAGGTAAATAAAAGCGGCTAAATAACCTATATTCGTCATTCCAGCGAAAGCTGGAATCTAGGAAACCGTACAACTTTAAACCATGCAACCTTGCGTCTATATTTTAGCAAGTAAGAAAAATGGCACTTTGTATGTTGGAGTTACTTCTGATCTGATAAGGCGAGTTTGGCAACATAAAAATGACGTGGTTGAAGGTTTCACCAAAGAGCATACAGTGCATGATTTGGTTTATTATGAAATTCATGCAACGATGGACTCCGCGATTTCGCGTGAAAAGAATATTAAGGCATGGAAACGTGCTTGGAAGTTAGTGTTAATAGAGAAAGAAAATCTAGAATGGCGTGATTTATATCACGACTTGTTATAACTGGATTCCAGCTTTCGCTGGAATGACGGATTTTTGAGAGAGTGCATGAAATATATTTCTACCCGCGGGCAATCGCCTGCACTTCAGTTCAGTGAAATTTTATTAGGTGGCCTCGCGCCGGACGGCGGTTTGTATCTGCCTGAAAGCTATCCGCAATTTACCGATGCCGACTTAACCGCAATGCGCGGCATGAATTATGCGGATTTGGCTTTTGCAATTTTAAGTCGTCTGATTGATGACATTCCAGCCGCTGATTTAAAAACGATTATTGATAAAACTTATCGTGCTGATGTTTTTGCATTTACACGGACAGGTCAGGATGCGGCGGATATTACGCCAACAGTTAAGCTTGAAGATAACTTATATTTATTAAGCCTTTCAAATGGTCCTACTCTGGCTTTTAAAGATATGGCCATGCAATTGCTGGGTAATTTATTTGAATACGTACTGGCTAAAACCGGCAAAACCACCAATATTTTAGGTGCAACTTCCGGCGATACCGGCTCTGCGGCAGAGTATGCGATGCGTGGCAAAAAAGGCGTGCGTGTGTTTATGCTGTCGCCGCATAAAAAAATGAGTCGCTTTCAAACCGCGCAAATGTTCAGTTTGCAAGATGATAATATCTACAACATTGCCGTAAATGGTGTGTTTGATGATTGCCAGGATATGGTAAAAGCGGTATCAAACGATGCAGACTTTAAAGCCAAATATAAAATTGGTGCAGTGAATTCCATTAACTGGGGCCGCATTGTTGCGCAGGTGGTGTATTACTTTGCGTCCGCGCTGCAACTC
>PHCL01000209.1 GCA_002842195.1 Betaproteobacteria bacterium HGW-Betaproteobacteria-20
GCGTCTAAAAAATGTTTTGCGCCTAGTCTCGCTTAGCCCTTTGAATTTTTAGTTTAAAATAAATAAATAAATAAATAAATAAGGAAGGCGAGGTTATGTCTATTGCAAAAAAAATTCCAAAAACGACTGACCCCGATGAGTTGGGGCATCGTCAATCCGGGCATGAATCATGGCATGCATTTGAGATTATGGCAGAATTTGTGGACGCGACCGAACGGCTTAAAGAAATTACGCCGGCGGTTTCTATTTTTGGCAGCGCACGCACGCCAGTCGATCACCCTTATTACAAACTAACCGAAAAAATTGCACGACTGCTCAGTGATGCAGGCTTTAGCGTTATTTCAGGTGGCGGCCCGGGCATTATGGAGGCAGCCAACAAGGGCGCTTTTGCAGGGAAAGGCCCCAGTATCGGCCTCAATATTGAGCTGCCAAATGAACAGTCGAGCAACCCGTATCAGGACATCAGTCAAAATTTCAAACACTTTTTTATGCGCAAAGTGATGTTTGTTAAATACGCCAGCGCTTATGTGGTGATGCCGGGTGGTTTTGGTACGCTGGACGAGGTGATGGAGGCGATTACCTTGATACAGACAGGCAAAACACTCAAAATGCCGATTATTCTGGTAGGTGAGTCGTTTTGGCGCGGGTTGATTAGTTGGGTTAAAACGACCTTGGTAGACGAAAACATGATTTCGGTAGAGGACCTGGACTTGATCCAAATAATTGATGAACCAGCGGACATAGTAGCGGCCATATTTCTGCATTATGAAGCACGTGGCTTTAAATTGTCAGCAGAAGAAGAGCGCGTGCAGCTTTATTTGTAATAAATGGCTTTACTGTGCGTCTAATTTGTTAGAATTGACTAACATTTTGACCAGTAACTCTCATTTAATGAATGGATGATAATAATATGTACAACAACTACAAAAATTTAGGTTTGGTATTGCTGGTTTTGGCATTGGTGCAATTACCTTTGACGGTGTCAGCCGCGCCTAAGCCTACAGCGACTCCGGCAGATGCGCAGCTTTTAGAGGACATTCCGCCACCGCCAATTGGCAATGATGATGCGGATGAACCACAAATCACCATCATTAAAAAAAAGGGTGAAACCATTGAGGAGTATCGCATTAACGGTCAACTCTATATGATGAAAATAACACCGTCGCACGGCGTACCGTATTATCTGCATAAAGAAGATCAGGACGGCAGTTGGATCAATACAGGGCCAACTCCACCTATGAGCATTCCTAAATGGACAATTTTCAGGTTTTAGGATAAGTTTAGTATGTGAAATAAAGAGGGTGATGCACCCTCTTTATTTATTTTAAGTTCTTCTATTTTAAGTTCTTCTATTTTAAGTTCTTCAATTAATCAGTAGCGTATTCAAACTTTAATATATATCTAACTTATGTCAGTATTTACTTCCGTCAGTATTCAACAATTACAAACCTGGTTACAAGATTATGCAATAGGCGAGCTTGTTGAGCTAAAAGGCATTTCTTCAGGAATTACCAATACCAATTATTTTGTAACTACCAGCCAAAATAACAGTGACAGCCAAAGCAAGTACGTTCTTACTTTGTTTGAGCAAAATATTATTGAAGAGCTGCCATATTTCATTGATCTAATGAGTCATTTTGCTGCACATGGCATTCCCTGTCCAAGGCCAATTGCAGACAAAAAAGGGCATTGCCTGCATATGCTCAACGGCAAACCCGCAGTTCTGGTGAGTTGCCTGGCTGGGCAGGGTGTTGAAGTGCCAAATGTTACGCAGTGTAGTGAAGTTGGTCGCGTGCTGGCAAACATGCACCTCGCAGGACAATCGTTTGAGCAACAATTTCCACATCACAATAGTTACAACCAGCGCGGTACAGACTGGCGCGCTAAAACCGCCGCGCTGGTAATGCCGCATTTGCCGGCGACAGACCAGCAGTTGTTGCAAGAAACCATGGCGTTCCAGGCTGGCTTTGATGTTTCGCAACTTCCTATGGGAGTGATTCACGCAGATTTATTTCGTGACAATGTGCTTTTTGATGGCGATAAAATTGGCGGCTTAATCGATTTTTATTACGCCTGCCATGATGTGCTGGCGTATGATTTAGCCATTGCGGTAAATGACTGGTGCGTACACGGTGATGGTAGTTTAGACGAGGCCAGATTAAACGCCATGCTAAGCGCATATCAGCAGGTGCGTCCACTGAATGAAAATGAAAGAAATGCCTGGGCAGGTATATTATGCATGGCCGCATTACGTTTTTGGTTATCTCGTTTGTATGATCAAACTTTTCCGCAAGCAGGTGAGTTAACGCACGCAAAAGACCCGAGTCATTTTAAAAATATACTGCAGCACCGTATTAAACTACTGAAGAGTTAAACGGTAAATAATGTAAACAAAGGATTGGTAAGCAATGGCTATTTTAGATTCAAATATCCAAACTGGCAGAAGTTGGATGAAAGAGAGTGTCGCGTTATTTAAGGCTACGCCCGGTAAGTGGATGTTGCTGGCGGCGGTTTATGTGGCCGTTTTTATGATGATGCCATCGCTCCCCGGCTTTCAATTCTTCTCATTGATCACTATTTTAATTTGGCCTATTTTCATGGTGATTGCCATTGCCATGTATCGAAATGCTGATAACAACGTAACGCAAAGCTTAAGTGAAATCATTGACGGTATTAAACCTAAAATTAAATCGCTCATGGTGCTCGGCGGTTTGGTGCTGCTATATAGTGTGTTAATTAGTTTGCTGCTTAATAGCGATATTGAAGGCTTAACGGGCATGGCAAAAGGCATGGAAGAAATGACCGATGCGCAGGCGGTGGCGCTGATAAGTAAAATTTTGCCATTTTTATTAAAGCTCACTCTGGCACTTATTCCCATGATGATGGCCACCTGGTTTTCTCCCATGTTAATTGCATTTAACAATTACACTGTGGCAAAAGCGCTTAAATCCAGCATTGCAGGCTCGCTGCAATATTTACTGGCGATGGGCGTTACCTGGATATTGCTTACATTGGGTATTTTCATCTTGCTACTAATTGCGGGAATTTTTACGGCATTGCTTGGTGGTCTGTCGCCAGCACTTGGTCAGATGCTCATGCCAACACTGGTGTTTGGTTGTTTATTGCTCGCAACTGCGCTGATGTTAGCATTTCAATATGTGAGTTATCGGGATGTGTTCAGGGCTGCTTGAGTAAGTGCCAATTTAGATTGTTACTCAACAACGGGTCTCTAGCTTAATTGCCGTTGCCGGCACCCGAAATCTAACGCATTGATCTTACGATATTCTGTTTTTCATCCGCATGGCAAAATTATAATGAATCGGCAAACAGTTAAATT
>PHCL01000210.1 GCA_002842195.1 Betaproteobacteria bacterium HGW-Betaproteobacteria-20
CGAGTTCGCGCACTTCGTCCTTGAATAAGTCGCGTAATGGCTCCAGTAATTTTAAACCCAAAGTGGCTGGCAATCCGCCCACATTATGGTGGCTTTTAATGGTGACGGCTTTTTTAGATTTTGCACCGCCAGATTCAATTACATCAGGATAAATAGTACCCTGGGCTAAAAAAGTTGCACCCTTGTGACCGCCGGTACCAGCTTTAAGTTTGGCAGCTTCAGCTTTAAATACCTCAACAAATTCGCGACCAATGATTTTGCGTTTAGCTTCAGGCTCACTCACGCCGGCTAAATGGCCCATGAATTGCCTGGTGGCATCCACGCGAATCACTTTTACATGTAAGCGACCAGCAAACATATCCATCACCATGTCACCTTCATTCAGGCGCAATAAACCGTGGTCTACAAACACACAGGTTAATTGGTCTCCAATTGCACGGTGAATCAGGGCCGCCGCAACACTGGAATCTACGCCACCCGAGAGGCCTAAAATAACCTCTTCATCACCTACCTGGGCTTTAATTCTGGCTACTGCTTCTGTAATGTAATCGCCCATAATCCAGTCTGGTTTAGCCTGGCAAATATCTAACACAAAACGCTCTAAAATCGCTTGACCAAGCTTGGTGTGTGTCACCTCCGGGTGAAATTGCACGCCATAAAATTTGCGAGTTTCGTCGGCAAAGGCAGCAATCGGTGTAGTTTCGTTACTGGCAATGACTTTAAAGTTCGGCGGTAGTTCGGTCACTTTATCGCCGTGGCTCATCCATACGTCAAGCAAGCCATGACCTTCAGCATTGGTGCGATCTTGAATGTCACGAAATAAAGCAGAATGGCCACGGGCGCGTATTTCAGCATAGCCGAATTCACGTTTGGTACCAGCTTCTACCTTGCCGCCCAACTGCTGCGCCATGGTTTGCATGCCGTAGCAAATGCCTAACACCGGTACACCAAGCTCAAAAATCGCTTGCGGCGCTTTGTCGGTATCTTCTTCGTATGTACTGGCATGGCTACCCGAGAGGATAATGCCGTTCGCGCCGAAGCTTTTTACAAATTCGTCTGACACATCGCAAGGATGAATTTCGCAATACACATGCGCTTCGCGCACACGACGTGCAATGAGTTGAGTGACTTGGGAGCCGAAGTCCAGGATTAGGATTTTTGAGTGAGACATTGGTTTAAGTCGCAGTAATAAAAAAAGTAAAACACAGCAATTAAGCTGTGTTTTGCATTATTTTTTTTGTTAGAAAAGATTTAGTTAGTCAACACGATAATTCGGCGCTTCTTTGGTAATCTGCACGTCATGCACGTGCGATTCACGCATACCGGCTGACGTAATTTGTACAAATTCAGCACGTTCACGCATTTCAGTAATATTGCTTGCGCCCACGTAGCCCATAGAGGCGCGTAAACCACCCATTAACTGATGTATTACGGCCAACACGCTACCTTTGTAGGGTACACGGCCTTCAATGCCTTCAGGCACTAATTTATCGGCGCCGCTATTGGTGTCTTGGAAATAACGGTCGCTAGAACCTTTTTCCATCGCGCCAATTGAACCCATGCCACGGTAAGATTTGTAAGAGCGGCCCTGGAATAGCTCAATATCGCCTGGCGCTTCTTCAGTGCCGGCGAACATGCCGCCCAACATAACAGAATAAGCACCTGCAGCGATAGCCTTGGAAATATCACCAGAATATCGAATGCCACCATCGGCAATGAACGGTATGCCAGTGCCTCGTAAAGCTTCTTCAACATTGGCGATGGCGCTGATTTGCGGCACACCCACACCAGCTACAATTCTGGTTGTACAGATTGAGCCTGGACCAATGCCGATTTTAACGCCGTCGGCGCCAGCATCAACCAAGGCTAAAGCGGCAGATGCCGTCGCGATGTTGCCGCCAATCACTTCAATATGTGGAAAATGCTTTTTCACCCAAGTAACGCGGTCTAGCACACCCTGAGAATGCCCGTGTGCGGTATCGACCACAATCACATCAACGCCGGCTTCAGCCAGTGCTGCGACGCGCTCTTCCGTGCCTTCGCCCACACCTACGGCCGCGCCTACACGTAGCCTGCCTTGCGCATCTTTACACGCAAGCGGGTGATCGGTTGATTTTTGAATATCTTTAACGGTAATTAAACCTTTGAGTGTATCTTCAGCATCGATTACCAATACTCTTTCAAGGCGATATTGATGTAGCAAGCGAATCACATCTTCTTTTGCGGCACCTTCACGCACAGTGACCAGTCTGTCGCGCGGTGTCATTATATTTTTAATCGGCTGGTCCAGATTAGTCTCAAATCGAAGATCACGATTAGTCACAATGCCAACAATTTTGCCATGATCAACTACAGGAATACCGGAGATTTTATGCATGTGCGTAAGTTCCAGCACATCGCGTACCGTCATATGGCTTTGGATGGTGATGGGGTCATTGACGATGCCGGATTCAAAGCGTTTAACACGCGCAACATGTGCAGCTTGCTTCATGGCAGTCATGTTCTTGTGAATAAAGCCTAAGCCGCCTTCTTGCGCAAGGGCAATAGCGAGCGGTGCCTCCGTCACGGTATCCATCGCGGCAGACAGTAACGGGATATTTAATTGAATGTTGCGAGTGAGTTGTGTGGCGAGAGAAACCTCGCGTGGCAGCACATTAGAATAGGCTGGCACTAATAAAACATCGTCGAACGTGAGAGCTTGTTGCAATAAACGCATGCGTAAATCCTTGTACCCAAAACGAAATTATACAGATTTACGGCAAAACACGCGAGAGCCGTTGATGTGAAAATGTTAAATATGGTGAATTTTGTTGGTTAAATACAAACAGAATAAGATTTACCTGATAGAACCCTATTATTTGTTATATAAAAAGCTTGCTTGAAAATTTAACTAGCAATACTATTTAACACATTGATAGGTAGCCAAAATAGATTGTTGGCTAATTGAGTTAAAGGCTTAAGAATGAAACTGCGTATTTTATTACTGTGTTTAATGATATTGCCTAATTTGGCAGTGGCAGAAATTTACAAGTGGAAAGATAAAGAGGGTGTGACGCGTTATAGCGATGTGCCGCCGCCATCTAATGTTAAGCAAGAGATGATGCAGGGTAAAAAAACACCTAAGCCTACAGGGCTGGCGCCTTTAACCGAAGTTGAGGGTGATGCCACCGCGTTATTGAATAAAGAAAAGGCTACATCCGGGTCCGCAAAGGAAAAAGCAGCAGCTAAACGTGCTAAAGACGCTGAAGCCTCTAAACAGGAGGATGAAGCAAAGCAGGCTGAATTGAAATTGAAGCAAGAAAATT
>PHCL01000211.1 GCA_002842195.1 Betaproteobacteria bacterium HGW-Betaproteobacteria-20
TGTTGTGTACAAGGTCAACCAGTTTAATCAGCAGGGTGAGCTAGGTTTTGTGTCACGCGCACCACGCTGGGCAATTGCCCATAAATTTCCTGCGCAAGAAGCGTTAACTATTGTTGAAGACATTACCGTACAAGTTGGGCGGACTGGTGCCATTACCCCTGTAGCAAAATTAGCACCTGTGTTTGTAGGTGGGGTAACGGTGACAAGTGCCACGCTTCACAACGAAGACGAAGTACGCCGTAAGGATGTGCATATCGGCGATACCGTTAGCGTGCGTAGGGCAGGGGACGTAATACCGGAAGTAGTGAATGTGGTGTTAAACAGACGCCCAAACAATGCGCGCCGCTTTGAAATGCCAACAGCATGTCCTGAGTGCGGCTCACATATTTTAAAGCCGGCAGACGAATCCGTAGCGCGCTGCACAGGTGGGTTATTTTGCCCGGCACAGCGTAAGCAAGCCATTATTCATTACGCATCACGTCGTGCCATGGATATTGAAGGCTTAGGTGAAAAATTAGCAGAGCAATTGGTAGAAGCCAATTTAGTACATACGCTTGCGGATATTTACAAGCTTGACTTAAACACTTTAAGTAATTTAGAGCGTATGGCGATAAAGTCTGCGCAAAACTTACTTGATGCCTTGCAGCACACTAAATCAACCACACTAGCACGCTTTATCTACGCGATTGGTATGCGAAATGTAGGCGAGGCAACTTCTAAAGATTTAGCCAAACACTTTGGTAACTTACCCGCGTTGATGCAGGCAAGCGTAGAGGACTTATTGCAAGTGAACGATGTTGGCCCGATAGTTGCCGAATCCATAAGCAACTTTTTAGGTGAGCAGCATAATAAAGACGTAATTAATGCACTGTTAGAGTCTGGCATAACCTGGCCTGAAACCGATGGCAAGCAGCGTGCAGTAGGCAACTTGATAGGTAAAACCTTTGTACTCACTGGCACTTTACCAAATTTATCGCGTGACGAAGCAAAAGAGATGATAGAAACTGCTGGCGGCAAAGTAAGTGGTAGCGTTTCTAAAAAAACAGATTTTGTGATTGCAGGCAGTGAAGCCGGTAGTAAACTGGATAAAGCACAAGAGCTTGATTTGGTGATTTTAGATGAAGCGGGTTTACTCGAGCTATTAGCTTAAATTGTTAACTAAAGTTACAAGCCTGAGAAGTTACTACTATGAATAGTCAAAATCATCATCAATATCTAGAACAAGTTATTGAAATTGCAAAGTCTGCAGGTGCAGCCATCATGCAGGTATATTCAACCGATTTTGATGTGGTTAATAAGGATGACAATTCACCGCTTACAAAAGCAGATTTGGCTGCACATCAAGCCATAGTCAACGCATTGAATCAACTTACGCCTCACATCCCAACGCTTTCTGAAGAATCTGATGAAATAGGGTACGAAACGCGCAAAGAGTGGGAACAGTACTGGTTAATAGACCCACTTGATGGCACCCGTGAGTTTGTGAAACGCAATGGCGAATTTACCGTCAACATTGCTTTAATTGTCAAACAAAAGCCGGTATTAGGCGTGGTATATGCTCCTGCGACAGAATTACTATATTTTTCCAGCTTTTCTCATGGTGCCTATAAACGATTAAATTCTCAACCTATTGAGCGTATTCATACTAAATTAGTAGATATCAAACATCCAATCATCGCCGGCAGTCGTTCACATTCTGATGAAAAAATGCAAAATTTCATGAACAATATAACAAACATCACTGGTGCAACACCAAAACTTATCAGCATGGGTAGCTCTCTAAAAATATGCCTGGTGGCTGAAGGGTTGGCAGACGTATATCCTAGATTAGGGCCAACCTCAGAGTGGGATACTGCTGCAGCGCATTGTGTATTGCGCGAAGCTGGCGGTGATATTGTTGATGTAACTGGCTTAACCTTACGTTATAACAGTAAGGCCTCTTTATTAAACCCTTGGTTCTTTGTCAGAAGCAGCGATGTAATTAACTGGGCGAACTATTTGTAAATCCAAGCTTCAATGTGTATGAGTGATATGAAGACTTGTATGCAAATATACTAAGAAAGATATTATAAAATATGAAATTACAAATTACTTTAATTTTACTATCTATTTCCTTGTTTTTAAACAATGTTTATGCGGAAAATATAGAAATTGATAAGTGTAACCAAGCAGCAACACAAAGAAAAGATGCACTTATTTGCCAAGGGCGCGCACTTGCCGCCAAAGATGATTTAAATGGTGCTTTAACTGTGTTCAAGGAAGCTGCCGCACAATCCGCAAATCCCTTTGATAAAACAATCGCAACATTATTAATAGGCAATACCTACAAAATGCTCAAGCAATATGAGCTTGCGATTACCAGTTATCAGCAAAGCATTTTAAATGCAAAAGCGGCTAAAAATGTAGCCTTTGAGCGAATTGGCTACAACGCGATTGGCAGTGTTTATGCTGAAAAAAAACAATTAGCAAGCGCGCTAGAGGCATATATGCAGGCCAGCAAACTGGCGGCAAATGATAATGAGCGTGGTGAGAGTTATGAAAATATTGCACTTACACACCACAATATGAATCAGCATGATTTGGCGCTTGAGTATCAAATTAAAGCGTATTTAATGCACAGTTCTGTGGGAACTTTAGATCAATATGCACATTCAAGCATAGAGTTGGGGCGTTATTATGCGCTCACCAAAAATTACGTCAGCGCAGAAAAGACCCTGAATAAAATTATTAAATTTGCTAAAGAGCAAGGTGGTGCCTATTATGAAGCGCAAGCTAGTTATGTGTTAGCGAAAGTTAAAGTGGCAGCGGGCGATATTCCAACTGCAAAAAACTTAATAGCGCATGCGAAATTAATCGCTAAAAATACCAACGATTATGCTCTTGATGAAGAAATTAACCAGGAAACGCAGGATTTATTTTAGTAACAATTACATTAATTATCTAAGCTATGAAATCTAATTGTCAGATGATTACTATCATTATGAAAAACCTTTCAATGCGCGTATTTTGATAAGTGTGTAATTTTACATAATATACATTATACGAAGTAAATGGATTGTAAATAAAGCCGAAGTTGAAGTTCGGCTTTATTATTTATTGCGTCCACCCTATTGGTAAGGACTTTATCTATTGTTAAAAAAAGCGATGTTCATTACTTTGTCATTAACAAAGGTAATTTCAGTTTCTTTATAAGTATGCGTAGGATCGTAATTTACTATATTTTTGTAGTACCACATTTCAACATTTACACGTTTAGAGTTTTTTTCATCTGCACCTACTTTACCTAAAAAACCGG
>PHCL01000212.1 GCA_002842195.1 Betaproteobacteria bacterium HGW-Betaproteobacteria-20
TACGCGCTCATTACCACCAATCACGGCACTCGGGTCATCAGGGCTAATATTAGAAACAATTAAGAACTTGTTAGTCAGCTTGCCGTCGCTGTTGAGTAGTGGAAAATACTTTTGATTCGCTTTCATGGTGAGAATCAAACATTCTTGCGGCACTTCCAGATAAATCTCTTCAAATTGACCAAGCAGTACATTCGGGCGTTCAACCAGTGCTGTTACTTCGTCCAGCAGTGCTTCATCTTCAATTGGTTTTAGATTCTGTTTTGTTGCCGCAGCATTGAGCTGACGCACAATCTCGGCACGACGTTCTGCAAAGCTGGCAATGACCGCGCCTTCAGTTTTAAGTTGCTCGGCGTAAGTGTCAGCATTTTTTAGCACAACAGGCGACATGGTTGCTTCAAACCTGTGGCCTTGTGTTTGATTGCCGGCAGTTAAACCAAGCGCGGTAACAGCTATAACTTGATTGCCATGCATCGCCACCAGGCCATGTGCCGGACGCACAAAATTAACACTGCTCCAGCCATCGGCCAATTGGTAGGCCATGACTTTTGGAATCGGTAATTTGCTAATGGCATCATTTAACGCAGTCTGCAAGCCATCTTTTAGTGAAACACCCTTTTGTGTCACCGCTAAAAATAAAGCCTCATTTTTACCGTCCATTTGTTTAGTAAGGTTTGCAACTGCGGCATCGGTTAAGCCCATGCCTTGCAGGCGCTTGATTAAAGCCGGTGTGGCATTGCCATCCGCATCCAAACCTACGCTTACTGGCATCAGTTTTTGTGTGCTGGTTTTGTCTGGCGCAACTGCGAGGAGGTTAGTGGCATGCACGGCCAAACGACGCGGTGAAGCATAGGTTGTCACAATAGCATTTTCAGCAGTTAAACCCTGATATTTAAGCGTTTCAAATAGCACGCTGGAGAATGCTTCGCCGAGCTTATTTAAAGCTTTAGGCGGTAGTTCTTCTACAAATAATTCTACAAGTAAATTTTTTTCTGACATTTTTATTCCAAACAATTCTGCAGGAGCGACGACCTCGTCGCGATATATAACAAATCGCGACGAGGTCGTCGCTCCTACAAATTACGCCGCTTCTTTTTTCTTTAACTCCGCCAATACTTCATCCGCCCAATCTTTTGGTGCCATGGGAAAGCCAAGTCTGGCACGGCTATCCAGGTAACTTGCGGCGACAGCGCGTGCTAAGTTGCGAATGCGGCCAATGTATCCTGCCCGTTCTGTGACGCTAATCGCACCGCGTGCATCCAGCAGGTTAAATGTATGCGCGGCTTTAAGCACCTGCTCGTAGGCCGGGAGCGCGAGTTTAGCCTCAATGAGGTGTAAGGCTTGTTTTTCATGTGCAGTAAATGCGGTAAACAGGAATTGCGTATCAGAATGCTCAAAATTGTAAGCGCTTTGCTCTTTTTCATTTTGCAGATATACGTCGCCATAACTCAGGCGCTCTCCATTTAAACCTGTTGTCCAGGTTAAGTCATAGACGTTATCCACGCCTTGCAAATACATGGCTAAACGTTCTAAACCATAGGTTATTTCACCGGTAATTGGCTTGCAGTTAATGCCGCCTACCTGTTGAAAATAGGTGAATTGCGTGACTTCCATGCCATTCAGCCAGACCTCCCAGCCTAAGCCCCAGGCGCCTAGTGTCGGATTTTCCCAATCGTCTTCCACAAAACGAATATCATTCTTTTTTAAGTCAAAGCCAAGCGCTTCAAGCGAGCCTAAATAAAGCTCAAGAATGTCGGCTGGGGCAGGTTTAAGGACTACTTGAAATTGATAATAATGTTGCAGGCGATTTGGATTTTCGCCATAACGGCCATCTTTAGGGCGGCGGCTAGGCTGCACATAAGCCGCTTTCCATGGCTCCGGGCCGAGTGAGCGTAAAAATGTAGCGGTGTGTGAAGTGCCAGCGCCGACTTCCATGTCGTAAGATTGCAGTAACGCGCAACCGCGGTCAGACCAGTAATTTTGTAGTGTGAGAATGATTTGTTGAAAGGTTAATGCCATATTTTCACATCTATACTTTAAATTGATAATTTTAAAAGGTTTGATTTTACTTGGTTTTGCGCCTACTTGCCAAAAATATAAAAGACAAGGCAATAAAACAAATGATTAAAAACAGCCAATTGCCCCAGCGTACATAAGGCGTGCTACCGCTATAGCCCTGTGCTGTGACGTTGAGTGTGGTCGTTGTGAAATGCGGCGCATGTGCCAGCACGTTGCCATGCGGGTCTATCATGGCGGTAGCGCCAGTATTGGTGGCACGCAATACTGTGCGACCAGTTTCCAGCGCGCGTGCCTGTGAAAACTGCATGTGTTGATGTGCAGCATAAGATTGCCCGTACCAGGCGTCGTTGCTCGCATTGACCAATAAGGTAGCCTGCGGTAACTGGCGGATAATTTCTTCGCCAAACACATCTTCATAGCAAATGTTAACAGCAATTTTTTCGCCGGCAATTTCCATAGGTTGCTGGTGAATACTGCCGCGTGATATGTCGCTAAGCGGCATGTTGAGCCAGTCGCGGTATACCCAGCCGATTGCGGATTTTAATGGAATAAACTCACCAAACGGCACTAAGTGCGATTTACGGTAAACTGAGGACTCAGCGCCATTAATGCTCAACATGCTATTGAAATATTCGCCATTCTCGCGTTCTATCAGCCCCAGCATAACAGCGCCGTTATTTTGCTTGGCGTGTTGTTTTAAGCGTGTTTTAAGCGCTACGGGCAATTCACTGGAAAGTATCGGCATTGCAGTTTCAGGCATGATAATCAATTTGGCACTACTCGCTTCTGCCATGCTCAAGTACAGATTGAGTGTGTGCATTGCAGTTTCTGGCGCCCATTTTATATCTTGTGCAATGTTGCCTTGTAACAGACTGACGCTAATTGGCCGGCCTGCTGGCGTTGTCCATTCAACCAGTTTCAGCGCGCTGCCAGCAATCCCAATGAGCAATATTGCGCTGATGCTGGCGCCTTGCCAAATGCCTGATGCTGGTTTTTTAGCTAGCCAAAAACCAATCAAGCTAGCGATAAATACGGTAATCATAGAAATGCCATACACGCCAATAATTGGCATATAGCCTGCCAGTGGGCTATGCGGCACCTGGCTGTAACCAATGGTGAGCCACGGAAAGCCGGTGAAAATCCAGCTTCTGGTCCAGTCAGCTAATGCCCAGAATACGGGAATCGCAACCAGCATTTGCAGAGATTTAATGTTCGAGAACTTTACGCTTAACCAGCCGACTAATGCAGGAAATAGCGCCA
>PHCL01000213.1 GCA_002842195.1 Betaproteobacteria bacterium HGW-Betaproteobacteria-20
ATCAAAAACATGAAGTGTCTCAATAGCGGCTTCAGGCGCGACAGTGTAGGTTAGCGTTGGCACCTTGCTAGATCCAGTTGAAAAATCCACAGCAGCAATTGCATGTCGATATGGAGTTATCTTCTTGTTTTTAACGATGAGTACTGGGCAAGATGCTGACCGTAACAAGCGTGTGGCGGTGGAGCCTAATAGTAGATTGAGCATGGAGCTTTCGTTCTCACCTCTAGCACCCGCCACAATCAAGCATCCAGTTTTACTTGTTGCATAGCTGGCGATTTCTGTGTGAGCGCCGCCTATGCGTGTAATAGCATGTACAGGATTATCGAAGTTTTTTTGTAGCTTGACCGCCAATACATCAAGTTGATTTTTGCTTACTTCTTGTTGCATGTGTCCAAAATGCTTCTGAGACCCAAAAGATAACTCGTTACCTACGTACAAATCTAAAGGGTGTACCACATGGATTAAATGTAGTTCTGCGTTGAGTTGTTTTGCGATTAACGCTGCGCGTTGCATCGCCCTCTCTGCGCCTGGGGAAAAATCTGTGGCGGCGATAATATGAGTGATAGCTTGCATGGAGTTCTCCTATAACTTGTACTTTCAATGATGTTGACATTACAGCAGTTGCATAAAATCCAGTGTCTAATGTATACGCTGCTTACTAATCCACGTACTTGCGACACATCAAGTCACTTGGAATTAACTTAATCTTGATTTCTAATGTATCAAACAAAAATGAATGATAAATGATAGAGGAATCATCTTATCAGATAAATAAAGGCTATACTGATTGATTGTTCGTAAAAAATTGATTATTGATACGCCATGCTCAACTACAAACACTTGTATTATTTTTGGCAAGTAGCACGCGCGGGCAGCATTGCCCGTGCCAGCGAGCATCTTGAACTGACCCCGCAAACGCTTAGCGGCCAAATCGGATTGCTGGAAGAATCGCTGGAAACAACGCTATTTCGCCGCATCGGGCGTGGGCTTGAGCTGACGGAAACAGGGCGGCTAGCTTTATCTTACGCAGATGAGATTTTTGAAGTGGGTGCGGAGATGGAACAAGCCTTGAGTGGCGGCACTATTCAGCGCACAATGCAGTTTCGGGTAGGCATTGCCGATGTCATGCCAAAATCTATTGTTTACAATTTGCTTGCCCCAGCCATGGCCTTGGCCGAGCCTATCAAAATCATTTGCCGTGAAGATAAGCTAGAGCGTTTGCTCGGCGAGCTTGCTATGCACCGTTTAGATTTAGTACTATCAGACCGCCCCATGCTGCCAGAGATGGACGTAAAGGGCTACAGTCATAAACTGGGTGAATGTGGCGTGAGTTTTTTTGCCACGCCAGCGTTGGCAGAGCAATATGGTAAAAACTTCCCCGCTGGTCTTGACCATGCGCCTTTATTAGTGCCAGGGGCTGATACCGCCATGCGCGGCCGACTCATGCGCTGGCTAAGCTCTAAAAATATAACACCGCGTATTGTGGGTGAGTTTGACGATAGCGCACTGAAGAAGGCGTTTGGACAAGCAGGGGTGGGGATATTTACTGCACCATCGGTCATTGCAAGTGAGATTGAAAAGCAATATGGCGTAGTTGCGCTAGGCCAAGTGGATGAAGTAGTGGATTATTATTACGCTATTTCTGTAGAGCGGCGATTTAGCCACCCCGCTGTGGTGGCGATTAGCGAGGCGGCGCAACAAACCTTGTTTGCAAGTTAAAGCGCGGGTTTAAACAAGCGTTCTACCAAACAAATTCAACGCCAATTGATAACCCAACATGGCAGTTTGCGCATCGTAACGCTCATCGCCATCGCGCATGAAAGCGTGCTGTGCGTTAAATTCGTGCCAGGTAAAATCAAGGTTGGCGGCGTTTAATTTGGCTTGAATCTCTGCGCGTCCTTCGGTAGGGATATACGGGTCTTGCCTGCCCCAAATCATGAGCAGTTCACCTGTGATTTCGCTTAGGCGATCCATGCTGTGTTGCCCCGGTTTGTTGGGTATCAGTTGGCCGTTTAAATCTGTGGCATAAAAGCAGGCGGTGGCTTTCACTTCAGGCTGCAATGCGGCGCGAAACGCCAAATGCCCCCCTATGCAAAAGCCCATTGCGCCAATGTTGCCGTTGTACCAAGTTTGTTGTTTGGCGTAAGTAATCATTGCAATATTATCGGTGTCGTAGCTTTGCACGTCCTTGTTGGTTTTGTCCGTATTGCCTTTGGTACGGCCCGCTTCGTCGTAACCCAGCACGGTGCCGATGGGGTTTAATTCATGAAACACTTCAGGCACCAGCACCACGTAGCCGTGGCTGGCCATAATAGTAGCAGCACGCTCAATAGGGTCTGTTTGTTGAAATATCTCAGAATAAAATAGAATGGCGGGATATTTTTCCTCACCATTAGATTTAGTTGCGACGGGGCGGTGAACATAACAGCGCATTACACCCGTAGGGGTGTCAATGTCCGCAATTTGGCTTTGGACTTTCATGGCTAACTCTCTAAATTAACAATTTTTTTGAATAATTTAGGTATTGTACAATGCGCAACGGATTATTTAACACTAGTAATGCTAGTGCAGAGCAATAACTTTAACAAAGGTAATTTATACGCAATCGCAACAGGAGGCCAGCAATCTTGCCAAACTATTTTCTTTTGCAGGTTCAAACTCTACTGGTTTGCCAGGCGCCAGGGCATTTGTTTCGTCTGGTTTAGCTGGTGTTGTTTTGGCGGTGTTTTTAGGTGTGGTTTGTTTTGCTGTAACTTGCATTGTATTTTCCTTTTGGGAGATAAATTTTCTGAAATTTTGTTTCAAAGAAAATTTATAGTTTTTAATCAAATTTCAGCGAATTTGCAGATTAGTAAAATGCATCTTCACAGATAGTTTACACTAACGCGCACCATGTTAGATTGGATGACAATTAAATAACCAAGATAAGGTTTGCTAAACGCCACGCTATTTTCGTAAAATGATGCTTTAGCATGTTTTTATTTTATGCCATGCGCTAATTTTAATTACTCACTTAATATCACATCGACGTAATTCACTATGCAACTCACTATCAATGGAAAGCTTCAGAGCTTCGATGAGGTCACTTCGACAGTGGCGCACTTAGTTAGGTTCCTTAATTTAGAAGGTAAGCGCTTAGCGATTGAGCGCAATGGTGAAATTGTGCCGCGTAGCCAATTTGCAGCAACGCAATTGGTGGATGGTGATAAACTGGAAATCGTGGGTGCGGTCGGCGGTGGTTAAACAGGCACAATGGGTAGGTTAATTAAA
>PHCL01000214.1 GCA_002842195.1 Betaproteobacteria bacterium HGW-Betaproteobacteria-20
CCAAGCAGCACATTGTGGGTTTGGCCGATATAGATAAGCGCGCCAGCCAGTGGGGCCGCTACACAAGGGCTTACTATCAATGCCGATAGTGCGCCCATGGTAAATACGCCAAAAAAATGCCCGCCTTTCAATTTGTTGCTGGTGTTCAGCATTTTATCTTCAAAGCGCTGCGGCAGTTTTAGTTCATAAAAGCCAAACATTGAAAAAGCCAATAACACGAATAAAAATGCCGTTGCACCGAGTACCCAGGGCGTTTGTAGTGATTGGCTGAGTAAGTCGCCGGATAGACCCGCAGCAATGCCTGCCAGGGTGTAACTTAAAGCCATGCCCAATACATAAGCCACTGATAAGCCGAACGCATGTAGTTTAGAAGGCTTGGTTTGCTGGTTTTGACTGCCAACGATGATGCTGGATAAAATCGGTATCATCGGCAACACGCAAGGCGTGAGTGAAAGCAATAGCCCCGCCACAAAAAAGCCGGCAATAACCAGCCATAAATTGCCGGATTTTAGAACTTGCGTGGTGGCGTCGCTATCATTATTACTCGCTGCAATAGGTGCAGCAGCGTTATTAGCGCTTTTATTGATGGCGTTTAAATCTACAGTAAAAGTTTTTTTAATCGGCGCATAACACAAACCTTTTTCGCTGCAACCTTGGTAACTTACCGCAATCGTGACAGGCACACTATCTGTTGAAGAGAGCAGAATGTTAGCTTTAAAATCGTGGTGATAAACTTCCTGCGTGCCAAAGTTAGGATCTTCTTTAATGTCACCTGCCGGCAAAGTTACCTTAACAATTTTACTGGTATCAGGCTGTTTAATTTCAAATTTAATGCGCTCTTTATATAAATAATAGCTAGGTGTAACGGTGAAATTAGCTTGGATGTTTTGGCTATCAATAGCGCTTAAATCTAACTGAAATGCGGCTTCCGGCGATAAAAATGTTTCAGTATCGCTATTGCCGATGAGCGAGTTAAACAACGAACTTTTGCTGGATTCGGTAGCGTAAGCGCTTTGAAAAAAAGCAATAGCAATCAATGCAATGAAGCTCTTGTATAAGGTTTTTAAAAATATATTTTTCACTTACGGGTGTTCCATTATTTAATAATTTAGCTATTGTAATTGTAGAATACAGGGTCATCTAGTATACAAATACTTCAGTCACAGATACGTGAATAGATACGTAACAGGTATCATACGTTCAATATATTAGGGATAATACATCAATGCGGTTAATTTTTACGCTAGCTTTACTCGCTTTTCCAATTGCCGAAATCTGGATTTTAATCGATCTGGCGCATCATTATGGCTGGTGGCTATTAGTCTATCTGATTGTAATCACCATGCTTGGTTTACGACTGATTGGCGATGAAAAATTATTATTTTCCGGTCGAATGATGCAAAGTCTAAACCAGGGCGGCAACCCCGTGAAGGCCATGTTTGGCAGCGCGCGCAATATTATGGCTGGCATACTGTTGATTATACCCGGCATAATAACGGACTTCATTGCCGTGGTTTTATTGCTGATTCCTGTGAACAAAGGCGCATCAAAAACGCCTGAATTTACGCAAAAAGCCGCGAATGATGACGTGATAGAGGGCGAGTTTCGTCGCGAAGATTAAGTCTTATAATTTAAACATATCCCAATTAAAAGTATCAGAGAAATTTAGCATGAGCTACCAAATCACCATTCAATCCAGTGGCCACACCTACACAGCCAAAGCTTACGAAACCATACTGGAATCCGCCATAAACGCGGGCGTTAATATTCCCTATGGTTGTCGTAATGGTACCTGCGGTAGCTGCAAGGGTGACATTTTGAGTGGGAGTGTTGATTATGGCGATTATGCTGCAAGCGCCATGAGTGATGCAGAAAAAGCGGCTGGTAAAGCGTTATTTTGTTGCGCGCATCCGCTTTCCGACTTAACGATAGCCTGCCGTGAGATTAAAGCCGACGTGATTCCGCCACGCATTATGCCTGCGCGGGTAGAGCGTAAAGCACAGCTTTCGCATGATGTCATGGCACTGTTTTTAAAGCTGCCCAGCACCGAACATTTAAAATTTATGGCGGGACAATATATCGAAGTTTTGCTTAAAGATGGCAAACGCCGCGCCTTCTCGCTCGCCAATGCGCCACATGTGGATAACCTGTTAGAGCTGCATTTGCGCTTGATTCCTGGCGGGCAGTTTACCGAGTATGTATTTAACGAAATGCCGGATAAAGCCATTTTGCGCATTGAAGCACCTTTTGGCAGCTTTTTTCTGCGTGAAGATTCTGCAAAGCCGATGATTATGGTGGCAGGCGGCACAGGTTTTGCTCCTATCAAAGGTATTATTGAACACATGTTGCATCACAATATTCAGCGCAACATCACGCTATATTGGGGTGCACGCACGCCGCAAGACCTTTACATGCCTGAATTACCCAAGGCATGGGCAGCCGAATATCCGCATATTCAGTATATTCCGGTATTATCTGACGCTATTGCTGAAGACCACTGGCAGGGCCGCACCGGTTTTGTGCATCAAGCCGTATTGGATGATTTCTCCGCTACCGGCTTAGCCGACTATGAAGTGTATTGCTGCGGCGCACCAGCCATGGTGGAAGTTGCGCATGCCAGCTTTGCGCAGGCAGGTCTGGCTGATGATGCATTTTTCTCAGATGCATTTAACTATGCAAAACCGGCACCAGCTAATAATGTAAAACCAATCGCCAGCGCAATGCCGGCAAGTTAACAAACCGTTTTATTGATAGATTTGATGCAGCCAGTTAACTTGGCTTAACAGTTAAAAATACCACTAAACCCAAGGTTTTCGCTGTGGAAGCTATGCGTTTAATCAGTGTTTGGCACATACGCAAAAATCCTCGAGAGAAAAACAATGCCCTGTGAGCCTTTATTTAAAAGGCTCACAGGGCATTGATGTTGATGGCATGTTAAATTTAACTAAAAACCGGTTTTTTAAGTGCTGGATTACCGTGTGTTTTACGTCACGGTGTTGTTAGCTTTCGCATACCTATTGTAAACACCGTTAAAATTTTTTATGGCTTAAGTTTACGTTAAGAATCCTCCACTACTATTTGCTTCACAACCTTAAACAGGAGCAAATAATGGAAACGCTTACTTACCGTAGACAAAAAGTTTACGACCCCATACTTCGTCTGATTCACCTTTGGAATGGCCTCGCCATAGTGTTTCTTATGGCTACCATCTGGCTTTCTGAGCTGTTTGAAAAAGGCG
>PHCL01000215.1 GCA_002842195.1 Betaproteobacteria bacterium HGW-Betaproteobacteria-20
GTCCACAATATAAGTGAGTGTTTTAACATGATCAAGCAATATTGGTAAGGTGGATTTCGCATCAGGGCGTCCGCAGAATAGTATACAGTCGCCGATGGCGAGCTTGGTGGAAAGGTCCGGAACCAGTGTTGGCTGGTTATTGCGCAACAGCATGAGCGGCACTAAATCCTGCTGCTCTTCACGATTTGTGGGGTTTTGCGTCAGGTTTTCGAGGGTAATGGCGATATTTTTGCTTAATAATTCTGCAACGGCAGGTGCATCTTGTTGATTGATGGATACCGACCAGGTTTCTGGCACGAGTTCACCAACGGTGCTGACAAGTTTACTAATCAGCTGGTTAGCCCACGCATTGCTTTGATTCCGAGCCAAGGCAAGAAACTGCGCCAGCAAAGGTGAAATCATATGTGCTAAACATTCATGCGCAATGATGTCTGTTGGCTGCATTGTGATGTCAGCATTGAAATGCTTGAATAATGTATCGTTGTGTCGTTTGTTTTTACGGATTACCACGAATAATTTCGGGTTCAGTTCATAGGCCGTCATTACAATAGATAAATTGTTAATATCATTATCAGTGCCTGCGACAATGCCTACAGCATTTATGATGTTTGCTTCAATCAGTGTTTTAGCTTCAGTACCGCTACCGAGCACATATTTTTCACATCCCGTTAATTGCGGCAGGGCCTCTACAATCGTGGCGCTGATATGCTCACGCTCAAGATTTTTGATGACCGCTTTACCAAAACGACCATAGCCGCACACCACCCATCGCCCTCTGGGCGGTGTTTCAGGTGGCGGCAGGGTATCACCAGGCACGTCGGTTAGCCATTCATGCAAAATATAACTGCCAATCGCGTGTACGCGCATCGCTAATTGATCGCCAAATAAAGTGTATGGATTAATGATATGGTCTGTACCAAATGACGCCATATTTGCCGCAATGTCATCGCGTTCTGCACGCGCTAATACGGGTAATTTTGGGCGCATGAGTTTGACTGCCACAGCCACCGCGAGATTGACTTCATCGTTGTCGGTAAGCGTGACTACGCCACTACATAAGGGATGATGCACGCCAGCTCTGATAAGATTTTCCGGCAGTTTTGCATCTGCGCAAATGTATGGAATGATACTTCTGGTGTCGCTCAACTCCAATTCGGTCAGACGTTCTTTTTGCTGCTCGATGACCACAACGCGCATCCCTTTATTATCGAGTGCCTTGGCTAACAAGCTTGCTGATTCACCATAACTACATAAAATATAAAAAGGCTCTTGCAGTTGTCGTACACTGCGCGCAAAACGTTCGCTGGTAATCGTCTGGCGCAGGCTTGGGTCTTGCAATAAGGTGATAATTTTACCGATAGCGTAAATCCAGGGGATGACCGTTAGGTAAATGGAAAAAGTCATCCATAGCCGTTGCGCCTGACTAAACGGATAAGGGACTTCACCAAAACCGATGGTGGTGGCGGTATAGCTGATGACGTATAACGCCTGGAATATACTCATTTGCCATGGTTGACCTTTATCGTCAGTGCCTGGCATGAGGGTAAGGCCAATGATTGCAATCGCGAAACTTACAATGATGAAAATCAGTGGCCGCCTTAAACGGCGCAATATCAGAAAGAGAATGCTGTCCATGCTTTAAAATGCGCTAGCGGTTTTATTAGCGTCGTTGGCTAATGGTTTCAGCAATGAGCAAAATGACCGAGATAAAGTTCGCCATCAGTGCACCACCAGAAAGCGATACAATATAAACCGTTAGGCTGGATTCATCCATAGTCCCATTTAAAGCCGCCCATAAAATTGCGGCCGCGATTAGCTGCAGGTCGGCAGCCAGGCTGGTGGACAGCAATATCGCGCCAACATGCGTGCGATCGCCAAATTTAAGTACGGTTGCAATCAGACTAACTATAATTGCGGCATATAGCTCATAAACATGGTGGTGGCTGGGGTTGTCGATGTCACCAATAAAAAAACCGAAATTCAATGTCATTGCTAATACAATAAAAAAACCAAAAACAACTTTTTCTAAATTCATGGGTCAAGTCCGCCGAAAATTGAGTAAATCATTATTAGCAGCGATAATCATCGCTAATTGCTAATACTTAGTTAAGTACAGGTTATTATACAAGACATCCGTATTAACATATTGAAACAACTAGCTGTGTTAGCGTGATTACTCATCATTAATTGCACTTAACCCACCAGACTTTTTAGAAAATACTGAATGAATCTTACTACAGCACATGCCAAAGCCATTTTTTTAATGGGTCCCACTGCCAGCGGTAAGACTGGCGCGGCAGTTGAGCTTATATCAAAACTGCCGGTTGAAATTATCAGCGTGGATTCCGCGTTGGTGTATCGCGACATGAATATCGGTACCGCCAAGCCTGATGCTGAAATCCTGGCAAAAGCGCCGCATCATTTGATTGATATTATTGAGCCTACCAGTGCATATTCTGCGGCGAACTTTAGAAGTGATGCATTGCGTTTAATGGCGGATATTACCTCACGTGGCAAAATTCCGTTATTTGTGGGCGGTACGATGTTGTATTTTAAAGCCTTGCAAGGCGGTTTAAGTGGTTTGCCAGAGGCCGATCCCTCAACTCGGGCTAAACTGGATACTGAGGCAGCACAGGTGGGTTGGCCAGCTATGCATAAGAAGCTTGCAGCACTAGACCCGGAAACTGCTGCGAGACTGGAACCTAATGATACCCAGCGCATTCAGCGTGCGCTGGAAGTTTATGCGATTACGGGCGAAACCATGACCAGCTTGTTTGCTAAACAGACGAGTGAAGTTTTGCCTTATAGATTACTTAAAATTGCGTTAGTGCCAAGTGACCGACAAGTGCTGCACCAGCGTATTGAATTACGCTTTGAGCAGATGTTACAGAATGGTTTGGTGGATGAAGTCAGGGCGTTAATGGAAAAATATCCCAGCTTGACTGCAGATTCAACTTCAATGCGCTGTGTGGGTTATCGGCAGGTTTTGGAGCACTTAAACGGTGATTACGGTGCTGCTGAATTATGTGACAGAGGCATTTTTGCCACGCGGCAATTAGCTAAAAGGCAATTGACATGGTTGAGAGGTATGGATGATATTGTGGCGCTGGATTGTTTGGATGCCAATTTGAATGAATCAATATTTAATGAAATAAATCAATTTATTATCAGTTAAATTTAGTGGGTATCGGTATTGCGCGATTGTATTGATTGAAGATTATTTGACTGA
>PHCL01000216.1 GCA_002842195.1 Betaproteobacteria bacterium HGW-Betaproteobacteria-20
TTTTTGCCTTTTGCCGATATGAGTTTAGATTTGCTGCTATTACCGCACCGCCTGGAGTTTAGCGAGCGTCCGCATCAAACCCTGCGTGAAGCAGCAAGGGTGATGATGCCAGAAGGGCACTTATTGATTTCAGGTTTTAATCCTTTAAGCACATGGGGCGCAACTGCCGGCATCAATAAATGGCTATTTAAAAATCAAACATACCCATGGAATGGCAAATTTATCGGCTTAACACGCTTAAAAGATTGGCTTGCGTTGCTGGGTTTTGAAGTGATTTCAGTAGAAACATGCTGCCATGTGCCGCCTTTTGAGCAACCTAGTTGGCACAAGCGCAGCGCTTTTATGGATAAAGTTGGCATGCGCTGTTGCGCTCGGTTAGGCGGAGACTATTTTATTGTCGCAAAAAAACGCGTGGTGGGTATGACGCCTATTAAGCCTAATTGGAAAACCACCCCTTTGAAATCCGCCTTGGCGGTAAGGCAGCCTAAATCTAATACCGTACAATCAAATTCAGTACAGTCAAATTCCGTACAGTCAAAACCAGTACAAAAAACTGTCAAAAAATAAGTATTTTTAGCTTAATTTAACATGTCTTCCCATGTGCTTGCCTGTGAGCCTTGCTAATAGAGGCTTGCAGGGCAGTGTTTTTTGCTCGAGGGTTTTAAGCGAAATTTTTCAACATTTATTTAATGCTTTCTTTTAAGTTATTCAGGACATAATTAACGCAAGGCATTACGCCTTATACGCTGCGATGTTTTATAATGATGGCTTATTGAAATGGTAATGCTGTCGGCTAAATAATATGAGTCATCTTATAAGTAACAAAACTGAAGTGGAAATTTATGCAGACGGCGCCTGTAAAGGCAATCCTGGTCCCGGTGGCTGGGGAGCCTGGATTAGCTATAATGGCAATGAAAAAGAATTATTCGGCGGCGAGATATTAACCACCAATAACCGGATGGAGCTGACGGCAGTGATTCGTGCTTTAGAAGCATTGAACCGCACCTGTCATGCTAAGGTGTTCACCGATTCTGTGTATGTGCAAAAAGGCATTTCAGAGTGGATTACCGGTTGGAAAATGCGTAATTGGCGTACCGCAGATAAAAAACCGGTAAAAAATGATGATTTGTGGCGGGTATTGGATGTGCTGGCGCAGCAACATACGGTGCAATGGATTTGGGTGAAAGGTCATGCCGGCAATGCTGGCAACGAGCGTGCTGATATGCTGGCCAACAAGGGTGTGGAGCAAGTTTTGCAGGGAGGGATTAGTACATAATGCGTCAAATATTTCTAGATACTGAAACCACAGGTTTGTACCATGCGCAGGGTCACCGTGTCATTGAAATTGCGGCAGTGGAGGTAGTCAATCGACGCCTGACCAAGCAGCACTTTCATTATTATCTGAATCCTGATCGGGAAATTGACCAGGGCGCACAAGAAGTGCATGGCATTTCGCTGGAATTTTTGCAGGATAAACCACGCTTTGCTGATATAGTTAAAGAGCTTATTACGTTTGTTGCGGATGCTGAACTCATCATGCATAACGCGCCATTTGACGTGGGTTTTTTAAACCGTGAATTGGGTTTGATTGAACATCCGCCGATAGAAAGCATTACGGCTAAAATTACCGATACGCTGAAAATGGCCAAAGAAATGCGACCTGGCCAGCGCAATAGTCTGGATGCGCTGTGCAAGCATTTTGGTATTGATAACTCTCGGCGTACGTTACATGGCGCTTTGCTGGATGCGGAATTATTAGCCGATGTTTATATGGCGATGACACGCGGCCAGAACAGTTTGATGATGGAGCTTGAAACGCCCTATAAAATAAGCGCCGAAGCTACGCTGCAAAACACACAACCTTTGCTGATTAAGCTCGCCGATGAAACTGAAGTGGCTGCGCATGAAAGTTATTTGGCCGCGCTTGATAAGTCGGGCGGTAGCTTATGGAGCAAGCTCGAACAGCCAGTGGCTACCGATAAACTGGAAAGTTAAATTGGAACTTTAAGGAAAGTTAAATAAAATGAATCAAACAATCATTGTGACTGGCGGTGCCGGATTTATCGGTACTAATTTTGTGTTGGCCTGGGCGAAGCAGGGTTTAGGGACGGTGGTTAATCTCGATAAGCTGACTTACGCGGGTAATTTAGAGAATCTGGTTGAATTACAGCACAACCCGCAGCATATTTTCGTGCATGGCGATATTGGTGATCAAGTGCTTTTAGCCAGACTTTTGGCCGAGCACCAGCCTTGTGCCGTGGTGAACTTTGCCGCAGAAAGCCATGTAGACCGGTCGATTCACGGGCCTGAAGATTTTATTCAAACCAATGTAGTCGGCACCTTTCATTTGTTGGAATCGGTGCGTGCTTACTGGGGTAAATTAAACGAAGTCGATAAAAAAGCTTTCCGTTTTTTGCATGTTTCAACGGATGAAGTGTATGGTTCATTGGGCAAAGACGATGCGGCGTTTACTGAAACCCATGCCTACGCCCCGAACAGCCCATATTCAGCCTCCAAGGCCGCTTCAGACCATTTGGTACGGGCCTATCACCATACTTACGGTTTACCTACGCTCACCACCAATTGCTCAAATAATTATGGCCCGCATCACTTTCCTGAGAAACTGATTCCGCTAGTGATACACAACGCGTTGGCAGGTAAGCCATTGCCTATTTACGGTACGGGACAGCAAATTCGTGACTGGCTCTATGTAGAAGACCATTGTGCAGCCATTAGACGTGTGCTGGAGGTTGGCAAAGTCGGCGAAGTGTATAACGTGGGTGGGTGGAACGAAAAACCGAATATTGAAGTAGTAAAAATACTGTGCAGAATGCTCGATGCTAAAAAGCCGCGTGCAGATGGCAAGCCGTATGCCGACCAAATCACTTTTGTGGAAGACCGGTTGGGGCATGACCAGCGTTACGCGATTGATGCCACTAAAATTGCCCGTGAGTTAGGCTGGAAGCCGCAGGAAACCTTTGAAACCGGTATTGAAAAAACCGTAAACTGGTATCTGGAAAATCAAGACTGGGTAAATAATATCACCAGTGGTGATTACCGTCATTGGGTGGAAAAACACTATGTGGAGCGCGGCGAAGAGCTGGCCTGATTGATTTAAGGGTACCTCTAAAAATTCAAGTTTCTAAGCTAGGCAAGGCGTGAACAAAAAATAATGAGGCGGTATATGTTTGATATATAACGAGTTATTTTTTG
>PHCL01000217.1 GCA_002842195.1 Betaproteobacteria bacterium HGW-Betaproteobacteria-20
GTTTACAAAAAGCAGGTTTACCAACCACAGCCGTGCAAGTGGTTGAAACTACTGATCGCGCAGCTGTGGGCGAATTGATTACCATGAAAGCCTATGTAGACGTGATTGTGCCACGCGGCGGCAAAGGTTTGATTGAACGCATTAGCAACGATGCGCGCATCCCTGTCATTAAACATTTAGACGGCAATTGCCATGTGTATGTGGATGATGACGCCGATTTTGATAAAGCCATGCGCATTGTTGAAAACAGTAAAACTCAGCGCCTGGGGACCTGCAACACGGCAGAATCATTGCTCATAGCGCGTTCCGTGGCTAAAACTATGTTGCCGAAATTGGCTGACATGCTGACTTCGCACGGCATTGAAATTCGCGGTTGTACGGAAACCTGTACGCTAGTAAACCAGGCCATACCTGCTACTGAAGAAGATTATTACACTGAATATTTAGCGGCGATTATCTCTTGCAAAGTTGTGAGCGGTTTAGATGAAGCGATTACACATATTAACCAACATTCTTCACAGCACACTGAAGCAATTGTGACGGAAAATTACACCAAAGCGCGCAGGTTTTTACGTGAAGTGGATTCCAGCAGTGTCATGGTAAATGCCTCCACAAGGTTTGCGGATGGTTTCGAATATGGCCTGGGTGCTGAAATAGGCATCTCGACAGATAAATTACACGCACGCGGCCCAGTGGGTCTGGAAGGTTTAACTTCACTTAAGTATATCGTACTGGGCGATGGGCATATAAGAGCCTAAGCAAAGGGATGGATACACTCAGCCACGCACTTTGGGGTTACGGTCTATTTGGCTATAAACGCTATGCAGCACTCGCCTTGTTTTTTGGCGCTATGCCAGATTTAATCTCGTTTGGCGCACTGATGTTTCTGCATATAATTCAAGGAATCTGGCATCCGGGACCGCCGCCACTAGAGATTATCCCCAGTTGGTTAGTTACCAATTATTCATTGGGTCATAGTTTCGCTATCTGCCTGCCTATCATTGGCCTAGTTGCCTTGTGGCGAAAACCCATTGCGTTTGCCATGTTAGGCTGGCCATTTCACATTATGTTGGACTTTCCATTTCACTCGTTTAAATATTTTCCCACACCCATGTTTTGGCCAATATCTGACTTTAAAGTTGATGGCATTCCTTGGTCGCATTGGTATATTTGGTTGCCGAATGTTGCAGGCATCATTTTATTGTTTCAATATCGTAAATATAACAAGCGTCGTCAACAACGGTGAAAAAATCCGCGCACAAACCGTTAATAGGCATACTTGGCGGTACGTTTAACCCCATTCACTTTGGGCATTTGCGCATGGCACAGGAACTGTCTGAAGCACTTAACTTAAATAAAGTGCGCTTTATCCCATCGGCTAATCCACCGCATAAACCAACACCTTTAGTCACCGCAGAGCATCGCTCAGCCATGGTGAAATTAGCCATAGCCGATAACCCGCTGTTTGAACTTGATGACTGCGAGTTGCGTAGAACTGGTGCTTCTTATACCATAGATACGCTACAAAGTTTACGCGAAGAACTTACTGAGAATGTTAGTTTAGTACTTTTTATGGGCAGCGATGCGTTTACCAAATTTAACACTTGGCACCGTTGGCAAGAAATTATCGATTTGTGCCATATTGCCTTGGTACGGCGCCCGCTCGTAGCTAATAAAGCGCCTTTGCCTAATGTGTTAGAAACTTTTTTGCGCAACCATTACACTGAAGATGTGAATGATTTGCAGGATTCAAGCACGGGTTTTGTAACCATGCAATCCATTACACCGTTGGATATTTCCTCTACTGCAATTCGTAATGCCTTGCAGTATAATCATTCTGCTCGTTATTTGACACCAAATAACGTACTTGAATATATTGATACACACCAGCTTTATCACACAACTATTACTTAACTTTATAGCACTGAATTAGATAACACTTTCACTAGCCTATTAAAACTTTCTGCTACGTCAATACTTTTTACGCTATGCTTTAATCACACTCGCTGGAGTTCGTCGTGTTCAAACAAAATCCATATAAGCCTTTATTTTTAATATTGATAGCGTCACTCTCGCTATTGGTCTCTGCTTGCGGCACGAACCCCGTCACCAAGAAAAAAGAATTTCAATTTGTTTCAGAGTCGCAAGAAATTTCAATTGGTAAACAAAACTACGCACCGGCACGCCAAGCACAAGGTGGTGATTATGTCATAGACCCTGAACTCACCGCTTATGTACAGAGCGTGGGGGACAAACTGGCTGCCGTTTCTGACCGTAAACTGCCTTATGAATATGCCGTTATCAACGACTCAACACCCAATGCCTGGGCGATGCCAGGCGGTAAAATCGCCTTTAATCGCGGGTTACTTTATGAATTAAATAGTGAAGCCGAACTCGCCGCCGTCATGGGCCATGAAATGGTGCATGCTGCGGCGCGCCACGGGGCAAAAAGCATGGAACGCAGCGTGTTGATGCAAGGGGCGATGGTTGCCATCGGAATTGGCGCTCAAAATAGCAACTACTCAAACCTCATTGTCGGCGGAGCGCAATTAGGCGCGCAACTCACCTCTAGCAAATATGGGCGTGACGCAGAAAGTGAATCAGATTTATACGGTATGCAATACATGAAAAAGGCGGGCTATGACCCAACGGCAGCGGTCACTTTACAAGAAACTTTCGTGCGTTTAAGTGCTGACCGTAAAAGCAGTTTTATTGATGGCTTATTTGCCAGCCATCCACCCTCACCTGAACGTGTGGCCGCCAACAAAATAACGCTGGAGCAACTCGGCGCAGGTGGCGATTGGGGCAAAGAAATTTATGCACAAAAAGTCGGTAGGCTTAAAGCTACCCGATCCGCTTATCAAGCTTATGATGATGGCGTAAAAGCACTGTCGGCAAAAGACACTGTAAAAGCCACCGCTTTTGCCAAACAGGCCATTGCGGGCGAACCACGTGAGGCACGCTTTCAGGAGCTGTTAGGCGATATTGCACTATCAGAGAAAAAACCACAAGAGGCTCTAAGCTACTATGACAAAGCCATAAAAATGCAGCCGGACTACTTTAAACCACACATACAAAGTGGCATCGCACTATTTAATATGGGTAAAAAAGCTGAAGCCGAACCTTACCTTAAACGTGCCAACGAGTTACTACCGACCGCGCCTGGTCATGCATTACTTGGTCAACTTGCTGAAAGTCGCGGCCAAACTGACA
>PHCL01000218.1 GCA_002842195.1 Betaproteobacteria bacterium HGW-Betaproteobacteria-20
GTCGCACTAATATTGGCCAAACGGCCGGCGAGCCTTCACTATTGGATTTTTTGCCGCCAGAAGAATTTACATACTTACCGAATACCGCAGGCTGTTATTCGGCAGATGACGCCGTGCGTACTTTGCGTTTGGCGCGTGAATTATTGGATGGTCACAAGCTTGTGAAATTGGAGGTGTTAGGCGACCCGAATACGCTATACCCAAACATGATAGAAACCATTGCGGCCGCTAAAACGCTGGTGAAAGATGGCTTTGATGTCATGGTGTATTGCTCGGATGACCCGATTATCGCAAAACAGTTGGAAGAAATTGGTTGTTGTGCGGTGATGCCGCTCGCCTCTTTGATTGGTTCAGGCATGGGCATTTTGAACCCTTGGAATCTACAAATTATTATTGCAAATGCTCAAGTTCCTGTGTTGGTGGATGCTGGCGTAGGCACCGCTTCTGACGCGGCGATTGCCATGGAACTTGGTTGCCAGGGAGTGCTGATGAATACGGCGATTGCTGCCGCGCAAAACCCTGTTTTGATGGCGGGCGCGATGAAAAAAGCGATAGAGGCGGGTCGAGAAGCTTACCTTGCTGGCCGTATGCCGAAAAAACTGTATTCTGCCAGCCCAAGTTCGCCAAGTGCCGGGCTAATGCCAAGTACAGGTCTGGCTACATGATGACTGCCGCCGCCAAACGCTATGAATGTACCGTGACTGTTGAAGTGGAATTTATTCCTGATCAATCCGATGTTGCACGTAATCGATATGCGTTTGCTTACCACATTAGAATTATCAATACAGGCAATGTTTCCGCGCAACTAATCAGTCGCCACTGGATTATTGTTGAAGCCAGTGGCGATCAACAAGAGGTTAAGGGCTTGGGTGTGGTCGGTGCACAGCCATTTCTGAACCCCAACGATTTTTTTGAATATACCAGCGGTACGGTATTGAGCACGCCTATGGGCGAGATGCACGGCACCTATCAAATGGTGGCGGATGACGGTGTACAATTCGATGCGACCATTCAAACTTTTGCGCTCATTATGCCCAGAGTGCTGCACTGACCTGCCATGTTATTTAACGCCATTGAATCAAGTGCTGACCATCATCCATTGATTAAAAAACTAGCAGTATTTACTTTGCTAATATTCTTGTGCGGTGGCCTGACTGCTTGTGTAAGCAAAAATATAAAACCTGATGTGCCTACGGCGCCAAGTGTTGAATGCAGCTGTGACACGAGCAAAATTGCTGAAAAAGTGCCCGCAGATGTGGCGCCAATCGAGCCAGTTTTAGAGCCCAAAGTTCCCGAAGCTAAACCCACAGATTTAAAAGTAACAGAACCTAAAGTCGCGGACTATGGCCTGTTAAAGCCAGGCAGATGGGAAGAGATAGACGGCCTGAATCAGGATGACGTTAGCCTGGCTTGGCCGGCTTGGATGCAAAGTTGCTCAACTTTAATTAATCGGCCCATGTGGCAAAAAGTTTGTAACGTAGCTACTCAATTAAACAGCCAAACAGCAAATAAGCCAAGTGCAGAAGCAGTACAAGCGTATTTCAAACAAAACTTTTCAGTCTATAAAACCACCAATGCCGATGGTACCGAAAGCGGCCTGATTACAGGCTATTACGAGCCGCTTTTAAGGGGTAGTCATACAAAGTCAGAAAAATATTCCCACCCTTTATACGAAACGCCAAGTGATTTAATAACGGTTGAGTTGGATAGCCAGTTCCCTGAATTAAAATATAAGCGTGTGCGTGGCAGGTTGGTGGGTAATAAATTAGTGCCTTATTACAGCCGTGCAGAAATAGAGTCAGAAGTCTCACCCTTCAAAGGCCGAGAATTCATTTATATTGACGACATCATAGACGTATTTTATCTGCAAATTCAGGGCTCTGGTTTGGTGCAGCTAGATAATGGCGAGCAAGTACATGTCGGTTATGACAATCAAAATGGACATGCCTATAACTCAATCGGCCGCCTTTTAATTGAACGCGGTGAACTAACCAGTGCAAGTGCATCTATGGATGGTATCAAAAACTGGGCAAAGAATAACCCGACCAAACTGCGTGAGTTGCTAGAAAGCAATCCAAGTTATGTATTCTTTAGAGAATTGCCCGCAGGGCTGCCAGGTCCACTAGGTGCACTTGGGGTACCTATTCTGGCGGAACGTGTTGTGGCTGTTGACCCAAAATTTGTACCGTTAGGTGCCCCTGTATTTTTATCTACTACTGAACCAAATAGCGCAAAACCATTAAAACGCTTGATGATGGCGCAGGATACTGGTGGTGCAATTAAAGGCGGCGTACGTGCGGACTTTTTTTGGGGTGCTGGTTTTGAAGCAGGTAAGCTGGCTGGCGCGATGAAGCAAACAGGAAAAATTTGGGTCTTATTGCCTAAAGAATTTGTACTACCAAAATAACTTGGGCTGAGATTGTGCGTTGCTATGGAATGGAAGGTATGTCTCGTTGCGATTGCACCATTGCCTCACGTTTGAGTGCTAGCTTCAGCTAGTATATTCAGCAGAGAGCATCCTTGCCGTCTCCGAACGAATCATCGAATTTACAATAATAGTTAGTTCATTGCCAGCAGTAGGCATCCATCGCTAAAATGCCAAAAGTATCTTCTGGCTGGTAGCGCGTTGCTTGTCCGTGTGCTGCGCCAAGGGCTACAAATAAAGGCATAATATGGTCTTCAGTTGGATGTGCACGTATGCCATTTTTACTGCTATTGCGGTAGTTGAATAGTGCTTCAGTCTCGTTGTACGCAATTTTATCGCCCACCCAATTGCTAAACTCATGTACGTAATCTAAGGTCTTACTATCACGTTGTACGGTAAAAAAATCGCGTAGATTATGTGTGATTGCACCGCTACATAAAATGAGTACATTTTCATCTTGTAACTGGCTAATGGCTTGACCTATTTTGTAATGTCCGAGTGGTGTGCCATTTGTTTGAATAGAAAGCTGCGCAACAGAAATGTCTGCGTCAGGGTACATTAGCATGAGCGGTACCCACGCGCCGTGATCTAACCCCCTATTAGCATCTTGCTGTGTTGCAATACCTGCGGCTTTGAGTAGACTAGCTGTTATTGTCGCGAGTGCAGGCGCACCATTTGCTGGGTAGCTAATCTCGTACAGACTTTGTGGAAAGCCGGTAAAATCATGAATAGTTTCAGGTTTAACTGCCGCGCCTACTTTCACCTCTGGCGTATCCCA
>PHCL01000219.1 GCA_002842195.1 Betaproteobacteria bacterium HGW-Betaproteobacteria-20
AACTGAGCCGGAAAAAGCACCTGCAACTAAACCTGCTGCGGCTAAATCAATAGCCACTAAATCAGCAGCGGCCAAAACTGTGACAGCAAAACCAGTGGTTGCCAAGCCCACTGCGACGAAACCCACCGTAATGAAACCCGCAGCGACAAAACCTGCAGTTGCTGCCGGCAAAGCCAAAGCAATCAAGCCCGCTAAAGCGCCAAAATTAAAAATGGAACGGGATAGCTTCACCATGCCTAAGGTTGAATACGCGCAATTTTCTGTATTAAAAGAACGCCTGGCTAAACTGGGCCAACCGGCGAAAAAAAGTGAATTACTGCGTGCAGGCATTATGCAATTAACGGCAATGACAGATGCGGCATTAAAAGCGGTTATGAGCAAAGTGCCGACGATTAAAACAGGCCGTCCAAAAAAGAAATAGGCTTTAAGAGGTGCGCTTTAATTTTAAAATTGCTTAATGGTCAGGCTGCTGCACCGCAAATAAATAGGTTTGCATTGCACTGTCAGCATGGTCAGGGGCGCATCTTTGGCGTAACCACCAAACTGCGCCCTTTTTCACCACGCAAGCACTCTGCTGCATCCCTAATAATTTAGCAATTAACAGCCCTAAATTCGGCTGATGACCGATAATCAATATCGTTTTACTGCGATCTGTATTGGTCAGGTTTTTAGCCATCACTTCAACACTGCTATCAACACCTAAAAATTCAGCAATTTTGACTTCCCGCTTAACTTTTCCTGTATTTAAAAACTGCAAAGTCGCGACGGTTTCTAAGCAGCGACGCGCTGGGCTAGATAAAATTTCAGTGTTGGCTGGTAAATGTTGATTCAACCACTCCGCCATTTTAGCTGCATCTTTGCGCCCACGCGCGGTTAAGGCACGGTCAATATCTTCACCACTTGCACTCTGGGCTTCTGCTTCGGCGTGTCGCCATAAAATTAAATTAGCCATGATAATGTTAAAAATCCCTGCACTGTTGACCGCTTTTTTTTACAAAAGAAAATAAGTTTTTCAATACTACCTGACGATTTTGAGTAATTCGAAACCTATTTTTTAACATAAAGGTATCATTTAAAAATCACGAGAGAAAATCACTGCCCTACGAGCCTTTATCAATAAGGCTCACAGAGCACCACTAGGGATGGCGAGTTAAAATTAACGAAAACACCGGCTAACTAGCGTACTTTTGCATCAACTGAAGTTGTGCACTGAACGGCTGATTCAGTTCGTTCATCATTGATTGGGCTTTGGGCATTTTTTGGGCAGATTCGCCAGCCTCGCCACCAAATGCAGCAACCATGGCGCTATAGGTTCCGTCCGCATTCAACAGCCATGTATCTTTATTATCATCCAAATATAATTGGCAGCATTCCCGCAAAATACGCGCCCGATTTTGAGCGTCTACAATCGGCCATGCAATTTCAACGCGTCGCATCATGTTGCGATTCATCCAATCCGCGCTTGAAAGCCACATGCTTTCTACCTGATCAATTTTAAAATAGAAGATACGGGAATGCTCTAACAGCCGACCAATAATGGACCTGACACGTATGCGCCCTTCCAGGCCAGGCGCATCTATCGGCAATATGCATGCGCCTCGCACAATTAAATCAATTTCAACGCCCGCCCGCCCTGCCTTAACCAGGGCAACCGTTAATGCTTCATCCGTCAGCGCATTCATTTTCAGAATAATACGTACTGGTTTGCCTGCTTTTGCAGCAAGTTCTGCTGTTCTAATTCTGGCTAACATTTGCCGGTGTAAATTAAATGGCGCAACCAATAGCTTTTGCATACGCGGCAATTTAACCTGGCTGGCAATATGCCTGAACAGATGTTCCATATCCCGGGTTATTTGAACATCCGCCGTGAGCATACTCACATCGGTATAAAGTCGTGCAGTTCTGGGGTTGTAATTACCCGTAGAAACATGCCCGTAATATTTTAACTTTGCGCCTTCACGTCGCATCACCAGCAACATTTTGGCGTGCGTTTTCAACCCCACAATGCCATACACCACCTGCGCGCCCACAGACTCCAAGTCTTCTGCCCAGTTGATATTCGCTTCTTCATCGAATCTTGCCTTCAGTTCAACCACGGCCATGACTTCTTTTCCGCGACGCACGGCTTCTTGTAATAACTTTAACATCCGCAAGTCTGAACCGGTGCGGTAAATCGTCTGCTGAATGGATAATACATCAGGGTCATTCACCGCTTCACGCAGAAAATCAATGACCGATTCAAAACTTTCATACGGTTGATGAATTAAAATATCGCGTTGCTTTAATTGTGTAAAAAATGACTCGTTAGCTAGCAACTGTTCGCTGATTCTAGGCTCATACGGCTTAAACTTTAAATGGCTGCCTTCTGCCAGGTCGGCCAACTGCATAAGCCTCGCCAAATTCACCAGGCCATTCACGCGATACAGTGATTGTTTAGGTAAATCAAATTGTAGCAGTAAAAATTTAGCTAACTTTTCATCGCAACCATGCGACACTTCTAAACGCACTGCATCACCAAAATTACGCTGAACCAAACCTTTTCTCAGCGCTGTGCGTAAATTCTTTACATCCTCCTCATCTACCGCCAGGTCTGAGTGCCGGGTTACCCTGAATTGAGAGAAATTCAGCACCTCCCGACCCGTGAATAAACTGGATAAATGCGCACGAATCACGCTGGATAGTGACACAAATTTCTGGCAGCCATCACTCAGGTTTTTGGGCAATTTAATCAAACGCGGCAGTGCTCTTGGCACTCTTACAATGGCAATGTTATTGCTACGGCCAAATGCGTCATTACCGCTGAGTGAGACTATAAAGTTAAGCGACTTGTTGGCCACTTGTGGAAAAGGATGCGATGGATCGAGCGCCACCGGGACTAATAGTGGACGCACATCTGATTCAAAATACCGCGCTACCCAACGCCGCTGTTCTGGCGTGCGGTCACCATGCGAAACCAGGTGCACACCCTGTTTTGCGAGCTCAGGCATCAGTTCAGCATTAAATATTTGATATTGCTTATCAACCAACACATGCGCTGCTTCTGCGATAAGCTGATAACTTTGTACGTTAATGTCACTATGTTGCTCGTCATCACGCATTGCATCGACATGTGGCGCGGCGCGCACTTCAAAAAATTCATCCAGATTTGAAGAAACAATACAAAGAAAACGCAAGCGCTCAAGCAGTGGATA
>PHCL01000220.1 GCA_002842195.1 Betaproteobacteria bacterium HGW-Betaproteobacteria-20
ATGAAGCCTCGTTAATGTCTACAATGACAATGTCCGGGTCAATATTAGGTCGCACAATGCGATTTTTAACCATTAAATCAAATGCCCGGTTACGCATATTTTCACCTACATGAAATAACCCGGCATCAAGCAAAATCAGCACAGTAAGCAAGGCGCATAAGTATAAATAAAAGTTATTACTTAACTTGCGCGTGACGTTTAATAGCCATTGGCTGATAAAGAGTTTAAGTTTATTCATTAAATTCATTAAATTCATTAAATTCATTAAATTTAGGGTGTAGCTAAAATCATAAATGGTTTTTAGGCCTATGGGGGATTTGTTATACTGAAAACTCAAATTAAAGCTGGCTTAACTTAAAACCAGTTACTTAATTAAGTAACTTAAGCCGGTTACTTGAATCAGTTATTTAGGAATGCAACATTGAAAGATAAAATCATTGCCATTTTAGAAAATCGCTCAGGCGAACAATTAGCCGACTTGGTCAGAAAGTATGGAGGCACGCCTTTTTCTGCACCTGCTTTGGCAGAAATCCCCGATATTGACCCTGTATTGATAGCGCAAATGGTGCATGATTGGCAGACAAATCAACCGGATTTTTTCATTTTTCAGACGGGTGTAGGTGTTAAGGCTTTGTTTGCAACAACAGATGCTTTGGGCGTTAGCGAGCAGTTTTTGCAGGTTCTTAAGGCGGCTAAAGTAGTGGTGCGTGGCGCTAAACCCACAGCGGCGCTGCGGTCACGTAATGTGCGTATAGATTTGACCGCCAGCGAACCTTACACTACGGCAGAAATATTAACCGTGCTTGATGGCTGCTCGCTTGCGGGCAAACTGGTTGTGGTGCAACGTTACGGTGACGTTAACTGGGAACTACAAAAAGCACTTGAAAAAAAAGGTGCCAGGTTGGAGGAAATTACAACTTATCGCTGGAGCTTACCAGAAAATACGCAGCCCATGGTTGACATGATGGACGAGTTGGATAGAGATGCGATTGATATGGTTTGTTTTACCAGCGCATCGCAAGTGTATAACTTATTTACGGTTGCTGAGCAATTGGGTCGAGCAGCAACCCTAAAAACGGCGTTGAACAGAAGCCTGGTTGCGTCGATTGGGCCGGTCTGCACCAAGGCGCTGGAAAAATTCAGCATTAGCGTCGATGTTGAGCCTACCCCGCCAAAACTAGGGCCTTTTATCAGCGCTATCAATAGTCAATTTTCTTAAGTGAGAGCTTTGCACTAAGCAGTTTTATTGCTAAAAACGTTAATTTTGTCATTCTGAGCGTAGCGAAGAATCCATGCAACCGATTGATTATACTGGATTCTTCGCTACGCTCAGAATGACAAGGTTTGATATTTTAGCTAAAAATAGCCCTTTTTAGTTTAGTGCAAAGCTCTCTAAGTATTTGTGATGCCAAACCGAGTACAGGCCCAACTTAAGCCCGGCGCTTAAACAGCGCTGTATCAGGTATAATTAGCCCCATGATACAAATGATTATTTTAGCGATTGCGTTGATTATTCTGCTGCTATTGGTCTGGCAACTTTGGCGTAATAGCCAGCTTGACAATCAGTCGGCCACATCAGAATTGCGCATTTTGCAGCAGTTAGAAGAAAAACATCGTTTAATGCTGCTGGATTTTAACGATGGCTTAAATAAACTGGGTGACCGCCTGGGCGCATCGTCTAATGAGATTAGCGAGCGCCTGAGATTAAGCGTTGCTAGCGAACTACAAGCTACGAGAGACGCCATGCAGGCATTGCAATTGGCGCAAAACAGCAGTTTATCGCTCACACGCGAAACTGTACTTGAAAAACTGCACACCACGCTGGCCGAGCAAGGCAAAGCCGAGCAGGAACTGATTCAATCTACCATGCGTAATGCAACTTTACAGTTAGTGAGTACCATTGATAACCTGGCAAAAGTGGTTGATGGGCGCCTGGAACAAATCGGCGGCAAGGTTTCTGAACGCCTGGATGAAGGCTTTAAGAAAACCAATCAAACTTTTATTGACGTGATGGCGCGCCTTGCGACTATCGATGAAGCGCAAAAGAAAATTGATGGCTTAACGACTAATGTAGTCAGTCTGCAAGAGTTGCTAGGCGATAAGCGCAGCCGTGGTGCATTTGGCGAGGTGCAGTTAGAGGCGCTGGTGCGCAATGTGCTGCCGGTTAATTCATTCGCCATGCAGTACACGTTTGAAAATGGCACGAGGGCTGATTGCGCCTTATTTTTGCCAGACCCTACAGGCACTGTGGCCGTTGATAGCAAGTTCCCGCTTGAAAATTATCACCGCATGTTTGATAGAAAATTAAGTGATATTGAACAGCTGGCTGCCGAAAAGCAGTTTAAAGTAGATGTTAAAAAACATGTGGATGATATAGCCAATAAATACATTATTTCTAACGTCACTTCGGATGGTGCTGTGATGTTTATTCCCGCTGAAGCGGTGTTTGCCGAACTACATGCGTATCATAATGACGTGATTGAATACGCCATGAATAAGCGCGTTTGGGTGGTTTCTCCTACAACGCTGATGGCTGTTTTAAATACAGCGCGCGCGGTGCTGAAAGATGTTGAAACGCGCAAGCAAGTACATGTTATTAAAGAAGAGCTGGGCAAGCTAAGCAAAGACTTTGGTCGTTTTGATCAACGGATGAAAAAACTTGCAGATAATATTCGTCAGGCCCATGAAAACGCACAGGAAGTGCATATCAGCAGCCAGAAAATTTCCAGCCGCTTTGCACAAATTGAACGCGTAGAGTTGGCAAACAAACCGCTTGATGTGCTGGATATTGTTGATGATACTGATAATTAAAATGGACTTCTTTTACATAGCCGCAACTTCTTCGCCGGAGTTTGTTGAAGATAGGGCATAACTACCTGATGAAAATTAAAATATTTTATTTTGCAAGACTCAAAGAAACGCTCAAGTTTTCTACCGAAGACCTCGAGCTGCCAGATGATGTTTTTGCTAACACGCTTACAATACTTAAACTCAAAGCTTACCTTGCTAAACGTAATGATATCTGGCAAAAAATGTTAATGGGTACATTAAAAGTTCGCGGCGCAATCAACCACGAATTAGTCGATGATAGTGCCCCGATTACAGACGGTGATGAAGTGGCTTTTTTCCCACCGGTAACGGGCGGTTAAATGCATACAATAAGCTCCC
>PHCL01000221.1 GCA_002842195.1 Betaproteobacteria bacterium HGW-Betaproteobacteria-20
GCATGTTTAAGCAAACCATTGAAAATGGCCAGCAGGTTGAAAATCCAGACAACTGGCTACGCTATGGCAATATCTGGGAGTTTCAACGTCCGGAAGCCACTTATAACATCAAGTTTTATGGTCATTTGGTGAAGTACTTCTCTGAAGAAGGTACTGAGGAGCAACGCTGGGTAGACTCTGAGCATGTGGTGGCAGTCGCATACGACGTACCTGTGCCTGGGTATGGTGGTGACACTGTGAATAGCCTGCGTTTGTGGTCAGCCAAAGCTGCACGTGATTTTGATTTGCAGCATTTTAATGACGGTAATTATGAAAAAGCCGTAGAACAGCGCAACGAAACCGAAAGTATTTCAAAGGTGCTTTATCCAAATGACACTTCGGTATTGGGTAAAGAGTTGCGTCTAAAACAACAATATTTCTTTGTATCCGCCTCTATTCAGGATATTTTGCGCCGCTTTTTAAGCACACATGAAATTAAAAGTAATGCAGACTGGAATATTCTGCCAGACAAAATCGCGATTCAGCTGAACGATACGCATCCTTCTATTGGTGTGGCCGAAATGATGCATCAACTGGTCGATTGCCACCACCTGCCATGGGCACAGGCATGGGCTTTAGTGAATAAAATTTTTGCTTACACCAACCATACTTTAATGCCGGAAGCCCTGGAAACCTGGTCAGTAGGTTTATTTGGCAGCCTGTTACCACGTCACCTGGAGATTATTTACAGAATTAACGATGAGTTCCTGCACATGGTGAATCACAAGTTCCCGGGTGAGACCGACTTGCTCACACGCGTTTCAATTATTGATGAATCGCATGGCCGTCGTGTGCGCATGGCGCATTTAGCGGTGGTCGGCAGTCATACGGTCAATGGCGTAGCGGCATTGCATAGCGAGCTGTTAAAACAGCATCTGTTTGCAGATTTTGACCGCATTTACCCTGGCAAGCTTACCAATGTAACTAATGGTATTACCCCAAGACGTTGGTTAAACCAGGCCAATCCCGGGCTGACCAGTTTGATTGAAAGCATTATCGGTACAGGTTTTAAAAAAGATCTGACGCAAATTAAAAAAATTACACCGCTGGCCGATGATGCTGATTTCAGAAAAGCCTTCGCCGCAGTAAAACACGCGAATAAAGTGAGGCTGGCTGATCAGATTGAGCAAAAAACCGGCATTAAACTTAACTCCAACAGTTTGTTTGATGTGCAAATTAAGCGCATTCATGAATACAAGCGCCAACTGCTGAATGTGCTGCACGTGATTACTTTATATAACCGTATTCGTCGCGGTGAAGAGGGCATTACGCCGCGTACCGTGATATTTGGCGGTAAAGCGGCACCAGGCTACTGGATGGCGAAACAGATTATTCGCCTGATTAACGACGTTGCGTTAATCGTGAATAATGACATTCATGTCGGTGACCAGCTTAAAGTGGTGTTTTACCCAAACTACGAAGTTTCAGCCGCTGAAATTTTATTCCCGGGTAGTGATTTATCTGAACAGATTTCAACAGCAGGCACCGAGGCCAGCGGCACAGGCAACATGAAAATGGCACTGAATGGCGCATTGACCATCGGCACTTTAGATGGCGCCAACGTAGAAATCATGGAAGAAGTCGGCATCGAAAATATCTTTATATTCGGTCTAACCACTCCACAAGTGGCTGATATTAAAGCTAATGGCTACAATCCGCGCGATTACTACAACAATAATCATGCGCTGAAAGAAGTGCTGGATATGATAGGCAGCGGCTTTTTCTCAGTGGACGAACCACACCGCTACCAGGCGATTGTGGATAATCTGCTGAATAACGGCGACCAGTATTTATTACTCGCAGACTACGCAAGCTACATTGAAACGCAGGAAAAAGTGGCTAAGCTGTACCAGAATCAGGATGAATGGACGCGCATGGCGATTTTAAACGTGGCGAATATGGCTAAATTTTCTAGCGACCGCGCAATTAGTGATTACGCTAATAACATCTGGCACGTGGGTGCAAGTAAAAGCTGAAATTTAAGCCTGATTTCATAAGCTTCAACCTCACTGCCCTGCGAGCCGCTCTGATAAAGCCTCGCAGGGCAGCGTTTTTCTCTCGTAGGTATTTTTGCTAGACAAACAGTGCGTCACTAGCTGTTTATTTAGTCCAATCAGCACGGATGCACCACCAGCATTCTTAACAGAAATGACGACATTTTTTAAATGTACAGTTTTTAAATGCACAGCAAATTCAGTGTAAATTATTGTTAGCTTAAATACTAAAGTAAATATTTACGTTATGCTTATGCAACACATCATTTACTGGAGATTCCGATGCGCAATCTGTTGACAGTTTTAAGTTTTGTTTTATTCGCGACTCATGCCAATGCGCTGAGCGTCAGCGATTTAAGTAACGCGGAAGCGAGTGGAGGCTTAAAAGAGGCGTTGATTCAGGGCGCAGGTAAAGCAGTAAGCCAATTGAGCGCGGCTGATGGATTTTTTGGTAATAAGGAAGTCAAAATCCCGTTGCCGGCCACCATGAAAAAAGCAGAAAAAGCCATGCGTATGTTTGGCATGGGCAAGCAAGCAGACGATTTAGTGTTGAAAATGAACCGCGCGGCAGAAGCAGCGGTGCCGGAAGCCAAAGCGCTGTTGGTCGATTCGGTGAAAAAAATGAGTGTGGATGATGCTAAAACGATTTTGACGGGCGGCAATGATTCAGCAACACAATACTTTAAAAAAACCACCTCTGTTGCAATGGGTGAAAAATTCCTGCCTATCGTGAAAAAAGCGACCGAAGACGTACAGCTTGCCCAGCAATACAATAAATTTGCCGCAACCGGGAGCAAATACGGTTTAGTGGGCAAAGATCAAGCCAATCTTGAGCAATACGTGACACAAAAAACGCTGGACGGCGTATATTTAATGATGGCGAAAGAAGAATTAGCCATTCGTCAGGACCCGATTGGTCAAGGCAGTAACTTGCTGAAAAAAGTGTTTGGGGCAATCGGTAAATAAAGTTTATAGCTAACGCTTTAAAATGGCGGTAACGCCATAGCTCACCAGCCATTACCATTAAAAAATATCAGGTAGATACTCTGTTCAAAATCAACTCTTTTTCGTCATTTTCATACGTTTAGACTGATTGCAGGAATAGCGTAAAAGCGCGTGTTATCGAAAGGCTT
>PHCL01000222.1 GCA_002842195.1 Betaproteobacteria bacterium HGW-Betaproteobacteria-20
TATTTAATTACTCAATTTTTACCCGTTCGTGCTGAGCTTGTCGAAGCGCACTTTGTTTGCAATCAATAGGTTGTATGTGCCACCCTTCGACAAGCTCAGAGCGAGCGGTGAGTAGTTCGGACTTTTGCAAAGGTCTTGGCATAAGAGTTTAGTTTTTTTATAAAAGTTGATGGGTAAATATCCTGCATAAACAAGGCTAAAAAATAGTACACTAGCACTAATCAGTAGGAAATTTTTTTAAATGAAACCTGCACAAAAGCTAAATATTCCTTGCGATCGTAGCGAGCGATTGCATTACATTAAACGGCATTTTTCTGACGCCAAAGGCACAGACTTAGGTGATGCGTGGGCGGGCGGCCGCCTGCATGCCTTAAAAAAACTTAACAGTATCGATGCTGTCGCTTATGCCAGAAACCGTAATTTTCTGAATGGTGCAGTGACACATTTATCTCCTTATTTACGCCACGGCTGTTTAACCTTAAATGAAACATTCGATTCCGTAAAAAAACGGTTTGGAACTGAAGCCGAAAAACTTTTGCTTGCACTTGCCTGGCGTGATTACTGGCGGCAGGTGTGGCAAGTGGAAGGTAATGCCATTTACAGTGAGATGGAGCCGCCTAAAGTGGCTATTGGCCATGCGCCATTAAGCGATGACATCACGCAAGGCCAAACCGGCTTGCCGTGTATAGATGCTTTTGTTGGCGATTTGCTCAACACGGGTTATGTGCATAACCATGCGCGCATGTGGCTTGCCAGCTATGTTGTACATCATAGAAAAATAGATTGGCGTGCTGCGGCAGATTGGTTTGAAGCGAATTTACTCGATGGTGACATTGCGAGCAACCATCTTTCATGGCAATGGGTCACTTCTACTTTTAGTTCAAAACCCTATTTTTTTAATAAAGAGACTTTAAGTCGTTACACAGGTGAAAAGTATTGCGCCGGTTGTCAGGCACAATGCCCGTTTGATGCCAGCAATGAAACCTTAAACGACAGGTTGTTTAATCAAACATTAGTGCCTGTGGCAAAAACATACAGCCAAGCGCCTTTGCCAAAAAATGCAGTGTCTGGCTTTCCAACGCTGGCGGTGTTTGTGCATGATGAAATGTTATCCTCAGCACACGTTTTGTTACAGCAACCATTCCCTAAGATTTTTGTATTTGATCCACAAATACATGGTACATGGGCACTTAAACGCCTGCAGTTTATAGCCGACTGCCTAAGTGAAATGGAAAATGTAGAAGTTTGGCTAGGTGATACCTATGAAATATTGATGAATAAAGGGGTTGGGCAAGTAGTTACACAAGATACGCCAAACCTGAAAATTAAAGAATTGTTAGCGCCATTTTCGCCTAAATGGCAGCCTGTAGCTAAATTTGTTAATGTCGAAATTAGTGAAAAACGCTTAAAACGTTTTTCTCGCTACTGGGAAAAAGTTGGTCCCCTGGTGCTGGGTGATTTAGCATTGCGTACTATTTAATTTAATATTTTTGAAAGGCAGACAGATGGTTTTTTGGGTAATTTTAATTGCAATAGCGCTATATTTTATAGTGACTTATAACAGCTTGGTGAGCATTAAAAACAACGTTGAAAAAGCCTGGGCGAATATTGATGTGCTGCTCAAGCAGCGTAATGATGAGTTGCCAAAGTTGATTGATACCTGCAAGGCTTACATGACGCATGAAGCACAAACTTTAGAAAAAGTGATTCAGGCGCGCATGGGCGTAGATGCCGCCCGCCAAATGCACGATGTGGCCGGTTTAGGCAAGGCTGAGTCGGCACTTACTGGCGGTTTGGTTAATTTGTTTGCAGTAGCAGAAAATTACCCAGATTTAAAGGCGGATCAAACTTTTATCAATTTACAGCAGCGTATTACCGGCCTGGAAAACCAAATTGCGGACCGGCGTGAGTTTTATAACGATTCTGTGAATAACAATAATGTGAGAATTAAACAGTTCCCTGATGTTATCGTGGCATCGTTATTTAATTTCGAGCGTGCAGAAATGCTTAAATTTTCGCCGGAAGAACTGCAGGATATAGATGTTAACGCGCGTTTCAAAGCTTAATTCTTTGCATTAGATTTGTCTGAATAACTTACTTTTAAGCAAGCCAGTTAATGTTTCGCAAGTTAAAAAGTGACGGCGTTAATTTGGCCGCAACAGCGGCGGTGGGTGGCATTTTTATTGCAGCTTACCAAATGCATTTGAGCAAAGCAGATGCGCAAACTTGGGGTTCGCTGCTATCAATTGCATTACTCTTGAGTTTTTTTGCGGCTTTATTTAACTACTGGCGGCTACTTAAAATCACAGAAGCACCTATTTCCACCATCGCCGCTGCCGCACAGGGTTATATTGAGCTACACGGCGTGGCATCAACACAACAACCGTTTGCCACGCCGTATCACGGTATACCTTGCGTGTGGTATCGGGCATGGGTATATGCCAATCGCCTTGACAATCCTTACTCAAAAAAGCCAATCGATTCTCGACTATTAGAATATCTTGAAAGCGATACGACTTTTCAACTTAAAGATCAGACCGGCACCTGTGTGATTAACCCGCAAGGCGCTGAAATTATTTTTGCCAAGATGCACACATTCTTTAAAAATGAACATCGCTATGTAGAAGAATACTTGCCTGCTGGCAAGCCGCTGTATGTGTTGGGGCAGCTTGATACGCGGCACGAACAGGTGGATGGTGAAGTGATTAAGCGCGATGTGCGTGCTATTTTGGCAGATTTAAAAACACGCCCGCAACAACTGTTAAACCGATATGACCATAACAGAAATGGTCAGATTGATATGAACGAGTGGGAACTGGCGCGTCAGGATGCGATTAAGCAAGCGCATGCCAAATATGCAATGCGTACCCATATTGGCGATTTTACACTAAGCAAACCAGCAGATAATCATCTGTTTCTAATTTCCACAAAAACGCCGCATGCGTTAAGTGCAAGCTATCGCATGTGGGCAATGATTCACTTGGGTATGTTCGTTGTATTGCTTTTTATTTATTTGAAACTCGCATAATCACTCGCATAATCATTGGAGTAGGTTTTGCTTTAGGCATAGCAAAACCCATCAAAACCCAAGTTAAAGCGCTCGAGCGAA
>PHCL01000223.1 GCA_002842195.1 Betaproteobacteria bacterium HGW-Betaproteobacteria-20
CACCGGATGCGGTGAGCGATTTTGTTAAAACGCTTGAGCACATTGCACATTCAACGACAAAATCTAAAGTTGTCAGTGTTATTTTAGACGGTGAAAATGCCTGGGAATATTATCCATACAATGGTTATTATTTTTTAAGCGAATTGTATGCGGCGCTGGTGAATCATCCTGATATAGAAATGACTACTTTTAGCGATATCGTTGATTTATATCAATCAGCAGAATACAAAACTAAGGGAATATCCGCCCCTGTGTTGCCGCAGATTGCTGCGGGTAGCTGGGTATATGGCACTTTTAGCACATGGATAGGCAGTAAAGATAAAAACCTGGCATGGAATTTACTCTGTGAAGCTAAGAAAATATACGATAGTGTACTTGCCAGTCATAGTTTAGATGCTGACCAGTTGGTGGCCTGTGAGCGCCAACTGGCGATATGTGAAGGTTCGGATTGGTTCTGGTGGTTTGGTGATTATAATTCATCGGACAGTGTTGCGAGCTTTGACCAACTTTATCGCCGCAACCTCATCAACTTATATACCTTGTTGCAACAGCCAGTACCTGCCACGCTACATAAGCCAATTAGCGCTGGCGGTGGCAATGCAGATAATGCAGGTACCATGCGGAGAGGCCAGGCATAAAAAAGTAGAGCATTACTTACAGTAAAAGTAGATTAAACTCAAAGGGTGAATATTGATGTCACAGCAAGCTAAAGTATCACTCTTAAACCAGCGCCGTGCAGGTGTTTTACTACATATCAGTTCGCTGCCTAGTACAAATTATGTTGGTGATTTAGGTGCCGAGGCCTATCGTTTTGTAGATTTTTTGCATGATGCTGGCGCAACGGTTTGGCAGACATTACCTATTAATATGCCGCATGCTGACAACTCCCCCTACCAGGCTTTGTCAGCGTTTGCCGGCAATCCTGACTTTATCAGCCTAGAAGCGCTACAGGCGCAAGACTTATTAAGTAAAGATGATTTAATCGGTTTATTTACTAGCAAAACGCACTTGTTGGCCAGCGCCTATGCGGCTTTTAATCTACAGGCCGACAAAAAATCATTGCAGGCTTTTATCAGGTTCTGTAAAAAACAGGCGCACTGGCTTAACGACTTTGCCTTGTTTCTGTCACTTCGTCATCAATTTAATCAAGCTTGCTGGAGTGATTGGCCAGCAAATTATAAAAATAGAGATACGAGAACATTGAAGCTAGCCCGTAAGGAGTTAGCGCACGAAATTGCAACAATTCAATTCACACAATTTGTATTCTTTACGCAGTGGCTGAATCTTAAAGCCTATGCTGAATCTAAAAACGTATATTTATTTGGCGATATTCCCATTTTTGTCGCTTACGATAGTGCGGATGTTTGGGCTGCGCCACATTTATTTAAGCTGGATGACGATAAAAATATGGCTGTGGTAGCCGGAGTACCGCCAGATTATTTTTCCGAAACAGGTCAGCGTTGGGGCAATCCGCATTACAACTGGAATGCAATGGCTGCCGATGGCTATCATTGGTGGATTTCACGCATGGCAACGCAAAATGCGTTATTTGACATCGTGCGCATTGACCATTTCAGAGGGTTGGAAGCGGCTTGGGAAATTCCGGCAAGTGAAGATACCGCCATGAATGGGCAGTGGGTTTTAGCACCCGGAGATGATTTACTGGCGGCCATTAAAGGGGCGTTGCCAAATATTTGTTTAGTGGCAGAAGACTTGGGCATTATTACAGCTGAAGTGGATGCTTTAAGAAATAAATACGATTTGCCGGGTATGAAGATTCTGCAATTTGCTTTTAGTGGTAACGATGACAACCCCTATTTGCCTGCCAATATTGAGGAAAATAGCGTGGTGTATACCGGCACGCATGATAACGATACCAGTTTGGGCTGGTACAACAACTTGGATGAGCAGCAACGAGATCATGTACTCAATTATTTGCGCACATCTCATTCTGAGCTGTACGAGGCGAATATGCCATACGATTTAATCGAAATGGCGCTGGCATCAAACGCAAATTTGGCGATTATTCCTATGCAGGATATTTTAGCGTTGGATTCCAGCCATCGCATGAATACGCCCGGCACTTGTGCTGGCAACTGGCATTGGCGGTTTAATTGGCAACAACTGTCTGCAATGCAGAAAGAAATCATTATTGAATCCATCGCGAGTACAGGGCGACGCTAACGTAAGGCGAAGCTGATTTACTGACGGCAAGCGTCTGCGACAGGGTCAATTTAGTGAGATGTTGTAGACTTGCTGGGCAAGCACTGAACCTCGGACCATTTTCTATTTATCGCGTTCTTCCCAAGCCTTATCCAAGGCTTTTACCCTGACATCCAGTTCTGCTTTCGCTGTCTCGAGCTTTATCTGGGCTTTTGCTTGTTTGTCTTGCATGGCCTTTAGGCGCGCCTGTTCATCAGCAACACGCTTTTCTTGTGTTGCAATCTGCTGTGTGACAGTATCGTAATCTGACTTTGCCGCATTATATTGATTGCGTGCGTTCGTGGTGCTTAATTGTTCCATGGAAATATCCCGTGCCAGTGCGGTGCCGGATAAAGCCAAGCCCAGTAGCAAAGCGGGGATGAACGGTTTTAGTTGGCGGTTAGTTATCATAGGGATTCCTTTTATAAATTTGAACCATGTCAATTTGAATCATGTCGTTATAATTGTAGGGCATTTTAGGTGATTAAAATTAACATTAACCAGGCTTAAAAAAGTTTAACCATGAACCCAGAAGATCTACAACATTTATTAACCACTGTAATGCCATACGGTAAACATAAAGGGCAATTAATTGCAGATTTACCTGGGCAATACCTCAATTGGTTTGCACGTGAAGGCTTTCCAAAAAGTGAAATTGGTCGCTTATTGGCGCTGATGCAGGAGATTGACCATAACGGGTTATCTGGCCTGCTTGAGCCATTACGCCAGCGATAGGCTAGCAAGCAAAGTTAGCAGTCGCTTGCTATTGTTATCCAGTCCATAAGCGATGCCCGACGTTCAATATCCTGTGTAACTAAGGAAGGGCGTATATCAAATATACTCAAACCTTTATCAACTTGCCAAGCTGACGAAATGCAAAATAAACAATGATGCCAATGGCGATACC
>PHCL01000224.1 GCA_002842195.1 Betaproteobacteria bacterium HGW-Betaproteobacteria-20
GATAACTAGTTAAAAAAACTTTTTTTCGATAGAAGCCAAGAAAGTTTTACCTAGTCAGCTATACCGAGTGGCGCAAATTCTACCAGTAATTTTAAAAAAAACTAGTACATTTCAAGGGTTTAAGGGCTATTATCAAAAATATATTTGTTTTTTACAAACTATTTACAAATTTCACCAGTCAACTCGTATGGCGAACGCATTTTCTTGCGATTGCCGGCTGGTCTGCCTGCTCAAAATCGCCCGACTTACCTCGTCTTTTTGTTGCATGGCGCCGCTTAAATCGAACCATTCGCCTTTATTCACACGCACAACCGTGCTTAATTCCTCAAAGTCTATAAAGTCTTGCTGGTTCAGTTGCGCGATTCGTGGGGTAATTTCTAATTCTACTTGATTGCCGAGGCTACGGGCGCGTACAGAAAATCCGGTTGTGACATCAATAAACTCAGTTGTGCGCTGCACGCCTGCGTATCGCTGTGTTAATGTCAGCCATTCCTGCGTGAACGGCACAGATTGCCCTACAAGGATAAAAGCTTGCCCGCCATCAATTACGTTGATAAATTGGTCGCTACTGTTGCGCGATTTACTTTGATTATTTTCTAACTCTACCTGCACCCCGTTTCTGGCATTAGCTGTTCCGGGATATTGATTGGTGCTGATGGACACATTGCCTATGCGCTTGCGGCCACTCACGGCAACGGTATCAGATTCCGTTTGTAAATTATGTTGGCGGCTAACGGTAATTTTAAGGTTTTGACGGACAACATCTAAAGTGACAATCGCCTGTTCTATTTCCAGCATTTTTTTTGGGTTTGCGCGAATCATTATATGATTCTGTATGCCCGTCACAGTCGCATCATTGCCCGCAAGTGGCTGAATGACAGGCAGAATATCTTCAGCAAAGCGATGTTGCAAAGTGATGATTTTGAAGTCTGTGACTGCCATGGCTCCAAGCGGAAGTAGCAGAGCAAACAAAATACAAGTAGCAGGTAAAAGATTAACTAATTTATACATCCAGAAGCCCAGTTTGTGATAAGGCAAGCTTACTATAACACTCGCCCACTATAACCCAAGTTTAGTGACAGCCACGGGCCCTTGCGTGGCTTCCAGCAACTCTTCAAAACGCGAACTTAACAAGTCTACCGAATCCTCATCATGCAGTGCGTACTTAAAGCGCGCCTGGTCAATATGGATGCGTTTGATGTAATGCAGGCCATCGGCTAATATAAAGCAGTCTTTTGCATGTTTGGCTGAATCGTTGGTCTCAAGTACGGTCATTTTGTGGCCGTAAGTGGTGAGCAAGCCAAAAAGGCGCGGACATTTTTGCTGAAAATAGCCGGTATTTTGTAAAACAATGGTTAAACGGCTGTTAATATTGCTAGTCAAAAATTGCTGAATAAGCACAATTTTTTGCAAGCTTGCAAAATCTCCACGGCTCAAATCCTGGTCAAAAATGCGTAATTCATGTTGCGCATTCGCCAAAATAATATTAATTGCCTCAGCATAAAGCCGCTCACCCATTAGAATTTGGTTGGGAGCAAGTATTAAGTCATTATCCATATGAAGTATTATCCCCAGTTAATCTGCCAGTTTAGGTGTTAGCAGTTTAGCGATTAAAAGATAAGTAACCCGCAATATACCAATCATATAGTTGTTTTAGCAACGCTTCATCTAAATTCGCACGGGGTTCAATTCTGCGATTATCAGCAAGTGCTTTTAGCAGGTTTGCTGATTCTCCCGTGAAGTTGGCAAGTTCGCCATTTATAAAAAATGAGTCAGCAAAAAACAGCATTTGGCTTTTCAGGTTTAGTGCAATGCCGAGTTTTGCCAGTTTCTCGGCAAAAATATGCACGGACATTTTTTTGTTAGCTTCAAACATCACGTCTGCTTTAGGCTCAGAAAGATAAACCCCAAGAAATTCTGCAACTAAATCATCAGACCATTTGATTTTCTGTAAATCTGCGCTGACTTTACTAATCATTTCATGGCCTATTTCAGCTGGGTGTTTTTGCAAGGTTAAGTCAGCATCTTGATAAATTCCAGTTAAATAACCAGTCTCTAAAACCAATTTATCCTGATTCAACTGATCCTGCATAAAGCCTAAAAACTCAGTGGCAAGTTCCTGGTTTTTTGGCGCACGAAAGCCAATAGAATACGTCATACAATCCGCTTTAACGTCCGAAACGGCAATACCCCAATGCGCAAGGTGCGGTGGCAAATACAGCATATCGCCTGCTTCTAACAGCCATTCCTGTGCCGTTTCAAAGTGTTGCAAAATGCGCAAAGGCGCACCTTCAACTAAAGTTAAATCGGTCTGTTCGCTAATGCGCCACAGTCTTTTGCCTTGCCCTTGTAATAAAAATACGTCATAACTATCAAAATGCGGTCCTACACCGCCGCCATTGGGTGCATAACTCACCATTAAATCATCAAGCCGCGCATGCGGGATAAAATCAAACTGACCGAGCAAATCCGTTGCTTCCGGCAAATGGTGGTTTACGCTTTGCACTAGCAAAGTCCAGTGATGTTCATTTGTTGGCTTTTCTGGCAGTTTAGCAAAGTCGGCGTCATCAAACGGACCGTGGCTTGCAAACCACTTTCCTTTTTTATATTCAACAATGCGAGATTGCACCTCATCCTCACAGGCTAAACCAGCAAGCTCTTCGGGGCTTAAAAGACCGGTAAAATCAGAGATGGCTTGTTTAATCAGCAAAGGTTTTTTTTGCCAGTATTCAGCTAAAAATTGCGCAGGGGTTAAGCCGCCGAGTAATTGTAATGTTTGATTTTTTGCCATTATTTGAATTCAGTTTAAGCTAATTATTAACATGACAATTATGCCATTGCATTGCTATACAGGTTAGTATATATTGGTGCGAATTAGCAATATAAAGTAAACCAGCATGATTCACCAGAAAAAGTCTGCAAGATATTTAAGGAGAGTGTTATGAACGCACCGGTTGATGCCAATGTAAAAACCTTTCACGGCGGTTGCCCGCACGATTGTCCGGATACCTGTAGCATGGTGTACACGGTAAAAGATGACAAACTTATTTCAGTAACAGGCAACACTGAGCACCCGATGACGCGTGGTGGCTTGTGC
>PHCL01000225.1 GCA_002842195.1 Betaproteobacteria bacterium HGW-Betaproteobacteria-20
TTGGCGGAAAGGGTTTGCTGTAGTCGATTTTGTCAGCGACATTGCTGGCGGAGTCTCCGCAAGCGTTAATCAGCGTAGCGCTTAGTATTGTCAGCGCCAGTTTTGTTGAGCGAAATTGGAAGAAATTGATGAACATATTTTCAAAAAAACATTAAATTTTATGCTTATTATTGGCATTTTTCTTTGTTGACGCTGACTTGGCTTTAGTCTTTTTTGAACTTACCTTTCTGATTGATTCAGCTTTTTTGTTATTTTCCGCTGTAGTTTTAATTGTGAGTAATTGCCCGGCCTGTACTTTATTACTTTTAAGTGAATTTGACGCTTTAATCTGCTTAACACTCACACCATAGCGCTTGGCAATAGATGACATGGTTTCACCTTTTTTCACTTTGTGTGTGACGTTGCTGGGTATTGCAGGTTCAATTGCATTCACACTCGTTTGAGACTCTTTAGTTGCAAGTTTTTCAGTATTTGCAACATCAATGTTGGCTGAATTTTGTTTGGCGTTAACAGCATTATCAGCATTTTGACTGTTTATGTTAGCCTCAGCCGTTTGTGTTGCCGTCATATCATCGGCGGCAGTGGATTCTGATGCGTTAAAATCAGCACGTTTGCCGTTAGGCACTAAAATGGTGGCGGATTTTTTTATTTTGTCATTGGTCGGCAAATCGTTAGCGTCGCGTAACTGGTCTAGTCCAATGCCAAATTTTGAGGCAATATTTGCCATGCGCTCGCCACGTTTGGCGTAATAAGTTTGCCAGCTTACTAAAGGTTTGTCATAAGTTGCCAGATTATCCCTGAAGGTTTGTGCAGATAAAATGGGCAGTAATAATTCATGCGTTTTGCCGTTATTGGTGATTACCGGACGGTTGTTGCTTGGGTTGAGCGCTAAAAATTCATCATCGCTGATTTCGGCCAGTCTAGCCGCCAGGTGCGTATCTATCTGTGCAGGGGCAGACACCCTGGTGAAATAAGCGGTATTCGCAATTGTTTGAATTTGAAGACCATATTTTCCGGGGTTGGTCATCAGGTTTTTTATCGCTTGTAGTTTTGGAACATAGTTTCTGGTTTCGGCCGACAAACTAATGCTTTCATAATCTACAGCTAAACCTAACTTACGATTACGTTCAATGGCGCGCCCAACTGTGCCTTCGCCAGCGTTGTAAGCTGCCAGCGCTAAATCCCAGCTGCCAAACATTTTATACAGTTTTTGCAGATAATCGAGCGCGGCATCGGTAGCCAGGGTAATGTTACGTCTATTATCTACCCACCAGTTCTGCTTAAGTCCGAAATGTCTGCCAGTAGCGGGGATAAATTGCCAAATACCGGAGGCGTTACTGGTTGAATTTGCCTGAGGGTTGTAGGCACTTTCTATCATGGGCAGCAAAGCAAGTTCTGTAGGCATGCCCCGTTTTTCAATTTCTTCTACAATATGAAACAAATATTTCTGGCTGCGTTCCACCATGCGCTTTATATAATCCGGACGTGAACTGTACCAATCCTCGTGCCGGGCTACAAGACCAGACGTAGAGTCGGGCATGTCATAGCCATTTTTAATGCGTTGCCACAAGTCACCGCTGGCAAAGGCGGCGTTACCCTGCTGCTCGTCAGCATCATCTTGCAATAGCGTGTCAGGTGCGTCACTCAGTTGATTTTCATCCAACTTTTGATAGATTGTATTTTCGTTAGCGCCCAGGTTTCTGATGGCAGGTTTAAAGGTATCATTTAAGTAAATGATTTCCTGGCCCAATACATTGGTATTAGTATCCGCGTAGACTAGATTGCACATCAGTGCAGAAGTTACGGTGACGGTCGCTAGCGTTAGCTTGGTTAAAAATTTAATCAATGATTGCCTAAAACTGTGTATGAAGGGTTGCAAACTATGTAACTTAATGAAGTGAAGGACACCTGAAATTGAAGGTTGACGATGAAAGTGTCCATAATCAAAACATTAGCACATGGTAACTAAAAGTTATATTTTGAGTCAAGCTAAATGTAATTAAAATTTACTTTAGATTATTTTTATATCTACATGATTAATAATGATTTTTTAATTCTCTCATCGTGCTGAAAACCTTCAGGTTATCCACATTCTTTAGTTGAAGTCCGGACTGAATTTCAGGGCTGAAACAACGTAAAAAAGGATTAGTCGCGCGTTCTAAAGCAATAGAAGAACGCAAGCTGGGCTTATTCATTCCTCGAATTTTCTGCGTTTGTTCAAGGCGTTCGACAAGCGCCTGGTTATTGGGTTCCAGGCTTAATGCAAAGTGAATATTGTTTAAAGTGTATTCATGCGTGCAATACACTTGTGTTTCAGTGGGTAATGCGGCCAGCTTTTGTAAAGATTGGTACATTTGCGCGGGTGAGCCTTCAAATAAACGACCGCACCCTGCACCAAATAAAGTATCGCCACAGAATAACAAATTCTTACCGTCAGCTTGTGTCGCGTAATAGGCAATGTGACCTAAGGTATGACCGGGCAAGTCTATTACCGAGAATTGCAGGTCAAATGTAGTTAGTTGAACAAGGTCAGGTTCGCCTACCGGCCTGTGTTTGAAAGCATATTTTTCTAATTTTGGCGCGTAAACTACAGCCTCGGGATATGCATTTAATAATGTGTCCACACCGCCAATATGATCATGATGGTGGTGGGTAATTAAAATGCTATCAAGCGTGAGGTTCAGGTGCTGCAGATTTTCAAGCACGGGCACGGCATCACCAGGGTCTACCACCACGGCTTGCCTGCCATTGTGCATTAGCCAAATATAATTATCCTTAAAGGCTGAAATAGGTATAATTTGCAGATGATGTTGCATACCCTCTATCATTTGTTCTGCGGTCTTAAATGTCAATAGCGCACGAACTGGAATCTAACTGGCATAACAGCACTGCAGGGCAATATCTGCTCGCAAAAGAACAGGCTTTGTATGACCAGGCGGTGTTTGACCTGTTTGGTTTCAAAGCCGTGCAAATGGGCAGTTCACACATGGATTTATTGCGTAACTCGCGTATTCCTAATCGTTATCATGCCGCTGGGTTTCCCGTTTCAACCTCCACCGATACGCCATTTGAAACGCATTTATGCTGCTGCGATG
>PHCL01000226.1 GCA_002842195.1 Betaproteobacteria bacterium HGW-Betaproteobacteria-20
TAAATCCATGCGCTGCATTAAAAAACGCAAGCGAGAATCTATTTGGCGTAAACGTCTTTTACCATAAATGTAATCGCCGTTTTCGCTTCTGTCGCCATTACTGGCCGCCCACGAAACGACTTTTACTAAGGCTGGGCGTTCTACTTTGAGCAGTTGCTGAAACTCTGCTTCAATGGCTGCATGGCCTTGCGGGGTAATGTAATTTTTTTCGTCTGCCATTGTTTATATTTCTAGATTATACTTTTAGGGTTATATTCCTGGCTTTATTTATCTAGCTTAATTTATCCAGCACAATGATGTCTTTAACGAAATAGCCTGTTTCACCAAAGCAGGAGCTTGGAATGCCTTTATGTTCTTCATAGACCAAACGCACTCGCTTGCCTACTGTTTCATCTATTTTCTTGGCGACGTTTTTATCATGCACGGTAAAGAAAAACTTTTCCGCCTGCGTGCCAGGCATGGAGACCAAGATCAATTCACCCTCGTAAGTTTTGCATATCCATCCTTTGGCAGACAGTTTTTGCACATAACCTGCGCGCTCGCCAGAAGAGTAGACCCAGGTAAGCGCCGCCCAAGTGTAAAGAGAAAAAACACTAAATGGGACAATGACACCCCAAAACACATACTTTAATAGGCTTTTTAAGTTACTGAACATGCGCCACCTTAATAATTAAAAAAATGAAACTACTGCGCCAATATGAAAATTTTTAGCAACGCTAATTTTTAGTTTTTGTTGTGTATTGCATAGAGGTTAGGGTTAGTAATGATGCATAATTGGAATAGAATCAGATAAATAATTAGAAGTGTCCATAATACCTGCTCGGACATTTTTCTGAAACTTGTATCCAATATACTGGCGTTAAATCGACATTTAAATCAGCCAAGGTTGAGTTAAATATAGCAGGTTGAGTTAAATATAATTGGTATTCGATTGCGTAAAGTTTAATAAGTTTGCAATTTTCAGGGGTGGCGTGTGAGCAATACAAGCGAGGTTAATTTCAAAAGTGCTGAAGATGGACCCAGAGCGCCAACCATGAAAGAAGCTTTTTGTTATTGGTTAAAACTGGGCTTTATCAGCTTTGGCGGACCTGCCGGGCAAATTGCGATTATGCATCACGATTTAGTAGAGAAAAAGCGCTGGATATCGGAAAAGCGATTTTTACATGCGCTAAATTACTGCATGGTGCTGCCAGGGCCAGAGGCGCAACAGTTAGCCATTTACATCGGCTGGCTGATGCACAGAACCAAAGGCGGCTTAATTGCAGGTTGTCTATTTGTGCTGCCATCATTATTTATTTTAATTGCGCTGACTTATATTTATTTACGGTTTGGTAATCAGCCTGTAATCGCGGGAATTCTGTATGCCATTAAGCCTGCGGTAGTTGCCATTGTGTTATTTGCGGCTTATCGCATTGGTAGTCGTGCCTTAAAAAATAAGTGGTTATGGCTGATTTCTTTCGCGTCTTTTGTGGCAATTGCAGGTTTTAAGTTGCCGTTTCCGTTGATTGTGTTATTCGCTGCTTTAATCGGCTATATCGGCAGCCGTTATTCGCCCGGTACCTTTAGCGTCGGTAACGGACATTTGTCATCCAATAAAAGTTACGGCAAGGCGGTAATAGATGACGATACGCCTACACCCGACCATGCAAAATTTAATTTTAAGCACTTAGCTAAAGTGCTAGCGACAGGCTTAATTTTATGGGGAGTAACGATAAGCATATTGGCGATGGTGTATGGCTGGCATGCAACGCTCACGCAAATGGGCTGGTTTTTCACTAAAGCGGCGTTAATGACTTTTGGCGGCGCCTATGCAGTATTGCCTTACGTCTACCAGGGTGCGGTTGACCATTATCATTGGCTGAGCGCAACGCAAATGATAGATGGGTTGGCACTAGGCGAAACTACGCCCGGCCCCTTGATTATGATTGTGGCATTTGTAGGGTTTGTAGGTGGTTGGACGCAACAGATATTCGGTGTAGACAGCTTACTGCTTTCAGGAGTTGTGGCAGCTAGCGTCGTTACTTTATTTACCTTTTTACCTTCATTTATTTTTATTTTTATGGGTGGACCATTTGTTGAAAGCACGCAAGGAAATTTAAAGTTTACCGCCCCGCTGACTGCCATTACCGCCGCAGTGGTCGGTGTAATTTTAAGCCTGGCATTATTTTTTGCGATGCATGTTTTTGTAGTGAATGCTTCAGATTTTAATCAGTTAGCGACCAATGTTGATTGGCTTGCAGTGATGTTGGCTATTGTTGGTTTTGTCGCATTATTTAGGTTTAACGTAAGCATTATCAAGCTGATTTTAATATTTGCTGCGTTGGGGTTTTTGGCCGAGATGCTTAGATAGATTTTTTAAAGCTTAGTTTATGCAACATTGGCGTAATCATCCTTCCCATTTTGTTTACTGGATTCTGTAAAATAAAAAGCGTCTATTTTTAGGGGGTTTACAGCCCGTTCATTCAGAGTGCTTTATTCAGACAGAGATTTTTTACGCCGTGCACTAAAGAATTTGGTTAAAACGGCTGCACAAGCTTCAGCCATTACACCGGTTACGACTTCTGCATGATGATTCAGTTTAGGTTCCGCCATTAAATTCACCACACTGCCACATGCCCCTGTTTTAGGGTCGCTGGCACCGTAAACCAGCCGCGCGATACGGGCATGCTGTATGGCGCCGGTACACATGGCACAAGGCTCCAGTGTGACATAGAGCGTGCAGTCAACTAAACGATAATTACCTATATTTTTTGCTGCATCGCGCATGGCGATGATTTCTGCATGGGCGGTTGGGTCGTGTAAGCCAATTGGCGCATTGCTGCCACGGCCAATAATCACGCCATCTTTCACTACAAGTGCGCCTACCGGCACTTCACCATGGAGTGCGGCCAGATTGGCTAGCTCAAGCGCAAACTGCATGTAGTGCACGTGGGTTTGAAATTCAGGCGAGATTGAGTTTAAAGTCATTAGGGCACCTCTATTAATTCAATTTTGCGAGCATCCGCTTTGCGGATTGCCTGCCAAAACCATTGCGTTGTCATACGTCGTTACTCACAAAAAATTACTCCTTATATATCAAACATATACC
>PHCL01000227.1 GCA_002842195.1 Betaproteobacteria bacterium HGW-Betaproteobacteria-20
CCCCGTTTAACACGCGATCCAGATGTCCGTCTTTTAGGTATTTACCATCATCCCCAAAAATTGGTGATGTTGAAATTTTACTACCAGTGATTGCAGGGAAAGCTGGCGGCAAACCTGCGCCTGAAGCTTGATGACAAACTGCACAGTTTTTCTCATACACAACCTTACCTGTCTCAATGAGCTCTTCTTTGGTCCATTCTTTATCTGAACCAGAGGCAGCCTTGGCAATTTCTTCTTTTTTAGCGGCAACCCATACTTTATATTCTTCCATCGGCACCGCATCCACCACGACAGGCATGTAACCATGGCCTTTACCGCACAACTCTTTACACTGACCGCGATAAGTCCCCGGTTTATCAACCTGCCCCCAAGTTTCACGGATAAACCCAGGCACCGCCACACGTGATGATCCAAATTGCGGTACCCACCAGTTGTGCAACACATCGGTTGCCGTCATTAAAATACGTACTTTCTCGCCTACCGGTAACACTAACCGGTTATCAACTTCCAGTAGGTACTGCTCATCCTTATCACCCTTAAAACCTTTTTTTAACTGATCTTGCGGCGTTGATAAATTACTTACGAATTTAATGCCCTGCGCATCGCCGTCCATATACTCATACTGCCAACGCCATTGTGAGCCTGTCACTTTGATAACCATTTTGGCCTCATTGCGCGTATCTTCCATCATGATCACGCTGTGATAAGCTGGAATACCCATAATCACGAAGTCAATCAATAACAAAATAGCGAATGGAATCAGTGTCCAAAAAATTTCAATGGTAGTAGAAGGTGCTTTATCGGTAACGGGCTTGAAATTCTTACTTTTACGATGTGCAAAAATTGAATAAACCATAATCGCCAACACGACCACAAATATAGCCATCGTAATGAGCATAAATTTGTTGTGCACATGCAGCGTATCTAACGCCATAGGCGTTACAGGCTCAGGGAAGTTCCATGAGTAATCAGCGTGCGCATTAATTGAAGCCAACATTGCTGCAACACCTGAACTAATCTTTTTAAAACCTTGCATAAACCTTGCTCCAAAACTAAATTAATTAATATTTTTTTAATTTTTGCCTGAGCTCACGCGCCAATATATGGCGCTGCTCATCATTGATAAAATTTCTGCCAAACTCTACTTCATTACCATGCGAACTGATAAAAATCCCCTTTTTACCATTTGCACCCCTTCTGCCTTCCACTTCACGTACACTCACTTGTGCCCAATACCTTTGAAAGACTACCGTAGTTACCTGCTTGTCATTTCTTTTTTCCACCACAACACGGTCATCTTCTATCGTAATGCTTTCAAAATCATCCGAATGTAAATAAACAATATAAAACGCGTAGGCAAAGGCCAGAATTTCCAAGCCGGCAAAAGGCAATACCAACCAGGCACCTATCCGCGCAAAACCAAAGGCTATCAAAAATGCAATGGTAGCTATGGCCACAAACAATTTAACGCTATCTTCAGGTGACAACGAATTATTTTGGCTTACAATGACTTTGCTGCCTAAATCAGATACCGCCATACACCCGCCTTGCGCAAAAACCTGTAGCGCGAAGAAACTCTAAAAAAAGAAAGCTAAAAAAGTTGCTTACAGAATTTTCATGTGCGGCATATTGACGCAGGTCAAAAAATATCACAAAAAGGAATTTTGCTCAAGAACAATGTTACATTTAGTAACAGATATTTAAGCTTTAGGTGTGGCGCGGGTAATGCTGAAAAAATTGAACCACTAAACACTGCATTAAGCTAAGAAAAGCAAAGCCTGTTTAGTGGTGCCGGGAGGGGGAATCGAACCCCCACGTTGTCGCCAACGCGGGATTTTGAGTCCCGTGCGTCTACCAATTCCGCCATCCCGGCATATTAGAAAAATACATTGCTGTATAATTTGCGATTTCGCTATTATAGCAAGCTCTAAGACTTATGCGTACACAAGATTTCAATTTTAATTTACCTGAGCAATTAATTGCGCAACATCCCACTGTTGACAGAACCGCCAGCCGCATGCTTCACCTTAACGGCACTGATGGCGGCTTTAGCGATAAGCTGTTTGTAGCGTTGCCAGATTGTTTGCAGCCTGGAGATTTGCTGGTGTTTAACGATACGCGCGTCATTAAAGCGCGGTTATTTGGTCATAAACACACAGGCGGCAATGTTGAGGTATTAATAGAACGCGTGATAAACCAGCATGTTGCCTACGCACACGTACGTGCTTCGCGCGCGCCTAAGATTGGCAGCCGGTTATGCTTAGCAGATGCGCTTGATGTAGAGGTCACAGCGCGCCATGATGACTTATTTGAATTGCGTTTTTTAAGCGAGGTTTCAGGACCAGATTTATCTGTGCTGGATTTATTAGAGCAACATGGCTCGTTACCTTTGCCACCTTATATTACACATGAAGCCACCAATGAAGATGAAACCCGTTATCAAACCGTGTTTAGCAAGCATTTAGGGGCTATTGCCGCGCCTACCGCAGGCTTGCACTTTAGTGAAGCCATGCTTGAAAAGTTGCAACAAAAAGGCGTAAACATTGCTTATGTAACCTTGCATGTGGGCGCAGGCACCTTTCAACCGGTGCGTGTAGATAACATTAGCGAGCATAAAATGCATAGTGAGCTTTATCATATTTCACAAGCCACGGTAGATATGATTGCTGCAACAAAAAAACGTGGCGGAAAAGTAACGGCCATCGGCACCACTGCACTACGCGCATTGGAAAGTGCAGCGCGTCTAAATGAATCAAATACTGACGGGCTTTTACAGGACGGCAGTGGCGAAACTGATATATTCATTACGCCAGGCTACCGTTTTAAAATTGTAGATCGTTTATTTACTAATTTTCATTTACCTAAAAGCACCTTGCTCATGCTGGTGTCAGCCTTTGCCGGCATGGACAACATTAAAAACGCCTATGCCCATGCCATTGCCCAGCAGTATCGTTTTTTTAGCTATGGCGATGCTATGCTGATTGAAAAGCAAATGGACGCCTAACTTGAATATTGGCTGAACGAAAGTGGACCTCATACTGACTAAGCGCACTA
>PHCL01000228.1 GCA_002842195.1 Betaproteobacteria bacterium HGW-Betaproteobacteria-20
CGTCAGTATTCAATTAGCACTCTGGTCAGCTTTGCTGATTGTGACGGCGGTGTACCACAATGCGCTCGATAGCTTGCCAGCACATACCACTAACACAGCCAAGCTGGGCAAAGGCATAGCCGTTATTCTGCTTATATTTGGCATTGCATTGTTGATCGGTGCGCTTTCTGGTGCTAAATCTGCGTTGCAGCCATTAAGCGGTTTTAATATCAGCGCGACAAATCAGCAAAAAACGACATCGTCACTAGCTTTTACCCGTATTGCCAACATTGCAGAATTAGAACAAAAACTGACTGAAGCACAAGGCCAACCGGTGATGCTGGATTTTTATGCGGACTGGTGTGTGGCGTGCAAGGAACTGGAGGCGCTGACATTCAGCGACCCAAAAGTGCAGCAGCAGCTGGCAAATACCATGTTGTTACAAGCAGACGTTACCGCTAATAGTGAAGAAGACAAGGCGCTATTAAAACGCTTCGGCTTATTCGGCCCGCCTGGCATCGCTTTTTTTAATGGGCATGGCCAGGAAATGGTAACCCTAAAAACCGTAGGCTTCCAAAACGCAGAGCGCTTTAGCGCCACACTTACTAAACGCGATAGCTGCATCATTGCACCAAAATCCACTGAGGCTACAACCATACAATGTTAAAAAAAACCCTCTCTGTCATCGCCTATCTGGCCATCATGTTTAGTCTTGGCTTTGCTATTTACTACTTCTTTTTAAGCCCCAATGCAACACTAAAAATTCCGGATAGCTTTATGTCTGATACAGGCCACAGCGGATTTTCTACTGAAGCATTTTTTGCTGCCAAGTTACCGGATGAAAATGGCGTAAGCCAAAACCTGAGCCAATATAAAGGTAAAATTATTGTGCTTAATTTTTGGGCAACATGGTGCCCGCCTTGCCGCGAAGAAATGCCTGAGCTTTCTGCATTGCATACAGAATATAAAAATAACGATGTTGTTGTTTTAGGCGTGGCAATTGATGAGTTAAGTCTGGTCAAAGAATTTTCCAATGCCACGCCAGTGAGCTATCCATTACTTGCAGATGAAAATGCAGGCATGGCACTTGCCAGTAATTTAGGAAACGACAAAAGCGTACTACCATATACAGTCATCATCAATACAGAGGGCGAAGTGGTAAACACTTATTTTGGGCGCATTCATAAAAAGCTTGTAGTCGACGCCTTGCAACCTTTGTTAGCCCATTAGCCGTGTAATATTATGCAACTTAGCCCTAAGTCTGCATATAAACCGCTTAAAGGCGTGTAATTTCGTTTAATTACACTAAATTTGCTGGACAAAACCCACTAACTTCGGCAAACTTGCGACTATGAATTCACGTCTTTTATGTCATAAATCATCCGAAAATCAGGCTGGTCATGTCTGCTAAATCCATTTTAGTGCTACATGGCCCCAACCTGAATTTATTGGGTTTACGCGAGCCTGAACATTATGGTAACGCGACACTAGCTTCCATCAACCAAACCTTAACAGAGGTTGCAGCGCAGGCAGGCGTTACTTTAGAAACTTTTCAAAGCAATGCAGAAGCTGACCTCGTCACAAAGATTCAGTCCATTGCGACGACAAAAATTGATTTTGTCATTATCAACCCTGCTGCATTTACGCATACTTCTGTTGCAATGCGTGATGCACTTTCTGCCGTTAAAGTACCGTTTATTGAAGTGCATTTATCTAATGTTTACGCGCGCGAGGCGTTTCGTCATCATTCTTATTTTACCGATATTGCAGTTGGCGTTATCAGCGGGTTAGGCGCAGATGGCTACACGTTAGCGCTTGATTACGCAATCCGGCATATCAAACAGTCTTAGCTGTATATTTATTTTACTAAAATTTTCCTGGATTTTTAGAGGTTATTATGGACTTACGCAAACTTAAAAAATTAATTGATCTGGTTGAAGAATCAGGCATTGCTGAACTTGAACTCACTGAAGACGGCGAAAAAGTACGCATTAGCCGAAATTTTACCTCCAATGCACCAGCGCAACAGCATTACGCCCATTACGCGCCAGCACATTATGCAACAGCGCCTCAGGCACATGCAGCTCCAGCGACCGCTGTTGTGGCTGATGTTCCTGTCGTCGAAGAAGGTCATGCCGTTAAATCGCCTATGGTCGGCACGTTTTATCGCTCTTCTTCGCCTGATGCAAAAGCCTTTGTTGAGGTGGGTGACACCGTAGCAATCGGTGATACGCTTTGTATCATTGAAGCCATGAAACTATTAAACGAAATTGAATCTGACAAAGCTGGCGTCGTTAAAAAAATCTTGGTAGATAACGGCTTAGCTGTTGAATACGGCGAACCTCTCTTTATTATTGCCTAATAATTTATAAAAACAGGATTTATTAACATGGCTATGTTTGACAAAATCTTAATCGCTAATCGGGGCGAAATCGCTTTGCGCGTACAGCGCGCCTGCCGTGAACTTGGTATCAAAACCGTTGCAGTACACTCCGAAGCTGATAGTGAAGCTAAATATGTAAAATTAGCGGATGAATCTGTATGTATAGGGCCTGCGCCTTCCGGTCAGAGTTACCTGAATATCCCTGCGGTTATTAGCGCAGCTGAAGTGACTGACGCGCAGGCAATTCACCCAGGCTACGGCTTTTTATCTGAAAATGCTGACTTCGCAGAGCGCGTAGAACAAAGCGGCTTTGTATTTATTGGCCCGCGCGCCGAAACTATCCGTTTGATGGGCGACAAAGTATCAGCTAAAGATGCCATGAAAAAAGCCGGTGTACCTTGTGTGCCTGGTTCAGATGGCGCACTTCCGGATGATCCTGCTGAAATCATCAAAACCGCTAAACACGTTGGCTACCCGGTCATCATTAAAGCGGCCGGCGGCGGCGGCGGCCGTGGCATGCGCGTGGTGCATACTGAAGCTGCGTTGATTGCCTCGGTCAATATGACCAAGGCCGAAGCGCAAGCTGCATTCGGCAACCCGGTGGTTTACATGGAAAAATATCTGGAAAAACCACGCCATATTGAGATTCAGGTATTGGCTGACCAGCATGGG
>PHCL01000229.1 GCA_002842195.1 Betaproteobacteria bacterium HGW-Betaproteobacteria-20
AAACTATCCTGAACGCGACTGGTTAAAATTAATGTTTATTAAGCCATGCTATCTCGATAGAAAATCACATTCATCTTATAACTTCATGATTACTTATACTAATCCTACAAAATATAAAATGCAAGGTAATAATCTTTTTGCTGGCCTATACGCTTTACGTGTGTAATTTAAACAGGCTAGCCATATCAATCAGTAAACTTTCATTAGTTGCCTCAGCAACACGTCACTTGATAGACTAATGTAATAGCGAGGCTTTTTGTAGTCATTTTCTTCCAGACGTGCAAGCATTTATGAAAGTTTACTGTTAGATTACACCCGCTGCATAGCTCAGTTTATTGAACCATATTCAATATCAAAGGGCAAAAAAAACCCCGACTCAAGGGGATGAGAGTCGGGGCAAAATGCCTTATTGTCTAAGGCTTCCGCTCAGGGAGGAAGAAGCGGAAAGGACAGCCAAAATTGAATCCAGCTATCATGCAATATAAGAGCGCACTACTTAAAGTTAGTTCTGAATTTTTTGTAACAATTTGTATCCAGCACCGTCATGCTGTAGGAGCGCAATTCATTGCGTGAATGTAACGTGATAAGTGATACTGAATTCGCGCAATGAATTGCGCTCCTACAGCACATCAAAAATTATTGATATATTGTCATGCTAAAATACTGGCTATGAACAGCCAAACATACAGCGCACCAGCACAAGACCCACTATTAACTGGACTTAATGACAAACAGCTTGAAGCGGTTACTTTGCCGCATCAATCCGCGCTGATTTTAGCCGGTGCCGGCAGTGGCAAAACGCGCGTATTGACCGCGCGTATCGCTTGGCTGATTCAAACCGGGCAAGTTTCGCCGACTGGTTTATTGGCGGTAACTTTTACTAATAAAGCCGCCAAAGAGATGCTCACGCGCATCACTGCATCACTGCCCATCAATACGCGCGGCATGTGGGTAGGCACGTTTCACGGGCTTTGTAACCGTTTATTGCGTGCACATCATCGTGAGGCTGGCTTGCCGGCAAGCTTCCAGATTTTAGATATTGCCGACCAGCTTTCAGTCATCAAACGCTTGATGAAGCTGATGAATGTGGATGATGAAAAGTTTCCACCCAAGCAAGTGCAAAACTTCATTAACGGCTGTAAAGATGAAGGTTTACGTGCACATGCGGTGGATGCTTACGACCCGCATTCACAAAAAATGCGTGAAATTTTTGAAGAATACGATAAGCAATGTCAACGTGATGGTGTGGCTGATTTTGCCGAGCTTTTATTGCGTTGTTATGAATTGCTAGCGCGTGATGCGAACATACGCCAGCATTACCAAAGCCGCTTTAAATATATATTGGTGGATGAATTTCAGGATACTAATCAACTGCAATATTTATGGCTGAAATTGCTCACCGGGCACGGTGATGATGCCAAGCATAATTGCATGTTTGCCGTGGGCGATGATGACCAGTCGATTTACGGTTTTAGAGGTGCGCGCGTTGGCAATATGCGCGATTTTGAAAAAGATTTCAACATTCAGCACATCGTTAAATTAGAAGAGAATTACCGCTCACACAGCAACATTTTAGATGCCGCCAATGCGATTATTTCGCACAATACCAATCGGCTGGGGAAAAATTTATGGACTGCGGCAGGCGCCGGCGAACCCGTGCGTGTGTATGACGCTTATAACGACACCGATGAAGCGCAGTTTATTGTAGATGAAATTAAAATGCTGCATTGTGAAGGTACGTCATTAGGTGACATTGCTCTGCTGTATCGTTCCAATGCGCAATCGCGCATCCTGGAACACGCCTTATTTTCAGCCAATTTGCCTTACCGCGTATATGGCGGCTTGCGCTTTTTTGAGCGCGCCGAGATTAAACATGCGCTGGCTTATATGCGCTTGATTGCCAACGCGCATGATGACACGGCATTATTACGCGTGATTAACTTTCCGACGCGCGGCATTGGTGCGCGTAGCCTGGAACAATTGCAGGCAAGCGCTCGCACGGATAATTGCAGCATCTGGCAAGCGGCGATTAACAAGGTTGGCAATGGTGCCTTTTCTACCCACGGTGTTAACCGTGCTGGCACTAAAGGCATTGAAGGCTTTGTCGCACTGATTAGACAAATGGTGGATGAAGCTTATGGCATCAGCTTGCCCGAACTGGCGGAGCTTGCCACGACTATGTCTGGCTTAACTGCACATTATGAAAACGATAGAGAAGGCGAAGACCGCATTGAAAACTTGAAAGAGTTGGTGACGGCGGCGGTGTCATTTACCAATCAAGATTTTGGTAACCACAACAACGTAGATGGCGAAACCGAGCAGGATTTACTCACCCAATTTTTGAGCCATGCCAGCCTGGAAGCGGGCGAACACCAGGCGGACGTTGGTCGTGAAGCCTTACAATTAATGACAGTGCATGCATCAAAAGGCTTGGAATTTAAAGCGGTATTTATTAGCGGCCTGGAAGAAGGTTTATGCCCGCATGAGCAAAGCTTGTATGAAAATAGCGGTCTGGAAGAAGAGCGCCGCTTGATGTATGTCGCCGTTACGCGCGCTCGGCAACGCCTGTATTTAAGCCATGCGCAAAGCCGCATGTTGCACGGCAAAGTACGTTACGGCATTCCTTCACGCTTTTTAGATGAAATTCCTGAAGAATTACTGAAACGTTTAAATGCTAAACCCGTGGCTCGGTCTGGCGGTGCGCGCGATTATAGCGAACTGCCCGCCATGATGAGCAAACAACAAAGTAGCAACCAAAAAAATGCCATGCCGTGGAAAATCGGTCAGCAAGTGGCGCACTCTAAATTTGGCAATGGCGTGGTGGTGAGCTATGAAGGCAATGCCAACGATATGCGTGTGCAAGTGAATTTTGGGCGAGAAGGCTTAAAATGGCTGGCGTTAGAGTTTGCTAAACTAATTCCAATTTAACTGTTTGCCGATTCATTATAATTTTGCCATGCGGATGAAAAACAGAATATCGTAAGATCAATGCGTTAGATTTCGGGTGCCGGCAACGGCAA
>PHCL01000230.1 GCA_002842195.1 Betaproteobacteria bacterium HGW-Betaproteobacteria-20
AACAAGCCGCCCTCCAGATCCAGGTGATGTACTGTTCCCGTGATGTGAAGTACTGGGCCGGAACCAGCGGAATCAGGCTTCAGCTCGACCCAGCCCGTTGCCTTCTCGCCAACACTCGCACAAGCTGACAGAAGCAGAACGACTATCGGCACAAAGATACTTTTCCAACTACAAAGCCAGCTTTTCATATCTATTTCCTTTCAGGGTTCTCGGATACATTCTCGGGCAAGGGTGGTGGTTCTGCCAGCTTGAATCGGATGTCGACTGGCTCTCCAGGGCCGTTGATCCGAATGCGAAAGACATCCGCAGTCAATTCGAGGATATCGACTTTGTACTTTATCCCATCCTCAGTAATCGTCAAGTGCCCGTCACTGTATGTCCAAGTGCCAAAGGCAGGAGTGCCATGTGTGGATGCCATAACGAGCGTGCCTTGCGACAGGAAGACGCGAAGTTCGCCAAGTGACACTTGCTTGGATTCCGCGACAACCCAAACACGGTCGATGAAAGACACAGGGGCAGCTGTTGGCACCTTAGCCTCAGTTAAATCAACGGTTTGCTGCAATTTTTGTGTTGTACCAGGAGCGGTCGTGGACACCTCAGATTCGACCGGTTGGGCGGATGCCCCTGGTGAGGATTCTGGTGGCGAGCAGCCTGTCATGACAAGCAATACGGTAACAATAAGTCCAAAAAACCAAATTCTCATCTGTCATTCTCCTATCCAATGCAAAAGCGAAAGCAATCCATGAAATAGCAATCGAACCAATGTAGAGCTAGCTTAGCACGATTTATAGTGGACCCCTCCGTCAAGACAATAATGCATCGAGTTTAAGAGGGTAACCTTTCATCTGTAGCTATACACAAAACTTTACGAATATACTTTAAAACCAAGCGCGAATAAAACCAGGTGCCAAATTTTGGGCCAGGCTGTAAAGGTCTGAATCGCCCAGTCTTCACCGTGCAATATATACGTTATGGTTCGACAGGCTCACCAACCGAAGCGCATTATTCACACGCGAAAGCGCGCAATGGCAACCGCGTTAATGTTTTATTTTAGTATTTTACCTGCGCTTTATAAGTTAGCGTGGTTTTGCCTTCTGCCGGAATTTCAATTTTCCAAACAGCCATATGGCTATTGGCTTTGGTGTGAGGATGACTCTCACTCAGTATCTTCCAGTCGCCGCTAATGGGCTCTTGCACCGTTACTGTGACTTTCTCTTTTTTAGCATTTTTTAACGTATATTCAAATGCACTTTCATATAATTGGTTACGTTTGCCAGGTTGTGGCAGTACTTTAAAGTCGGTTTGTTTTTTATCTGCCGTTACATCAAACGCATTGCCTAATTTCAAACGTACGGTTTCATTTTTTGCTGTGTGGTCGATATTATCTTCGCCCACAAATTGCGCATTACCAGCATTATCTTTCTTGTAAACGCGTAATATGCCTTTGGGTAAGGGCATGCCTAACCTGGATGCTTCTTTATTATCGAACTCAATAAATACGCCCACTTTCATCTTGGTGCCAATTTCTCCATATTGGGCTTGATAATAGTATTCAGCACCTTTTAAAACTAACTCTTTACGCACTGGCACGCTACTAGCAGATAATAATGCCACCTGTTTAGTCTGATTTTCGCTAATTGTAGTCGGGCGGTCCAGCGTGTATAAATGGTATTCAAGCAACGATTCTTCCGCCATTGGTGCGGCGGCCTCTGCCATCATGGCAATATTTTTACGCATAGCCATTGCACGAGACGGGCTCTCATGTATGCGGTTTACATCTCCCGCGACTAGTTGTAACTTGGCATTGTTGTAACTCGCACCGCTAGTATTAGTCAACGTTACCCAGCCTGATAAATCCAGCATATTTTCCTGATTGTTAAGTTCGGCCACATAGTCGGCTTTCCATCCCAGGCCGCCTGTTAAATAACTCAGCTCAACAATTTGCTCGGCCACACCTTTATTGCTAATTTGTGTGACCAGGGTTGGTCTGTCACGTAAATTTGCAGGCACATCGTCATACACTATACGGCTGGTTGGAACGCCTGTTTCAATACGCTTGCCCACTTTAAGCACCACACCGTTATTGGCTGATAACACGGTCGCTTGCTCTGTGGTTTCAACGCCGGTAGTAGGGTGTGTTTTAATTAATCCTACTGATTTTCCTACAAATTTTTCGAGTAATTTTTCAGGGGTAAGCAAATCAAAATCAAAATTTTGCTCTAGTAAAGTTAAACTGTCCGGTGCATTTATGCTACGAAGCAGGGCGGTTTCTGGGCGAATCTGTGCGCTTACATCACGTAAGGCAAGCGCGTTTAAGCCGGTTTTTAATCTAACCTTGCGTGTATCCTTCACCAATGCCAAATCATCGTTATATATAGTCACCGCGACGCTTTGCTGATCATTGAGTGTACTTCTGGCTTCCTCCAAAATGTTATCCACTGCGAACGCGTTGATGGAAATAAATGAAGTTATCGCAAGTGTAGCTGCTTGCAGTTTAAACATTGGCAACCTTTCAAAAAAGAGAGAACCGTTTAAAACGGTTACAGTGCTGTTACGTTGACGAAGCTATATTACGTTAACGCCCTCATTTTGCAACATGGTAATCAGTTTAATCAGCGGCAAGCCTATCAGCGCGTTTGGGTCTTCCCCAACCATGCGCTCAATCAACGTGATGCCTAAGCCTTCAGATTTTGCACTGCCCGCACAGTGGTAAGGCTGTTCTTTGATTAGATAGTTTTCGATTTGTTCGTCCGTCAGTTGCCTGAACTGAACTGAATAAGGCACAACTTCGGCTTGCATAGTGCCCGTTGCGGCATTGTATAAACAAAGTGCACTATGAAAAGTCACCTCGCGTCCACGCATCAATCGTAATTGTTTGGTGGCATTGCTGTGATTTAGCGGCTTGCCAAGTTGCTCGCCATTCAGCGTGGCTACTTGGTCGCAACCTATTATTAGTGCCTGTGAAAATTCGGCTCCAATTTTTTTTGCCTTAACTTGTGCGAGCCTCAAAGCGGTTTC
>PHCL01000231.1 GCA_002842195.1 Betaproteobacteria bacterium HGW-Betaproteobacteria-20
TTTCTGCTCAAACCAATTTACAAGTGCGGTTAGCTTGGTATCTTCGCTTATGTTGAATTTGAATTTCGCGGTAGCTTGCTGTTTGTCACCTGAGCTGTTATCTCGATAACCGTCAGTTTCAAAGTTGGAAGCATTGAGTAAGTATTCAATGTTTTCTGCTGTACCTGCGGCATTTAGAATTTGGCGTTTGGTGTCATCACTGCCAAACATGACGGTGCCACCGACTTCAGCTGTTTTAGGCGCGTCTTTGGTAAATAGTTGTATGACGCCGCCAGATGAGTTGCCATAAAGTGCCGAGAAAGGCCCGCGCATGACTTCTACACTTTTGATTGCAGATAAATCAACGATACCAGGCTGACCTTGGCCATCTGGCATGGTGAGCGGAATGCCATCTACATAAACGCGGATGCCGCGCACACCAAAGCTGGAACGTGAGCCAAAACCGCGTGATGAAATTTGTGGGTCTTGTGATTGATTGGTGCGGTTTTGTGCGGTGATGCCGGGCACGCGAATCAGGCTTTCAGAAAGGGTCATTTGCAATTGACCGTCCTGGATGTCTTTTCTCTCGACAACGTCAATGGCAACTGGCAAATCAAAGCTGTTTTGTTCAGTGCGGGTTGCCGTAACGACCACAGGCGCAAGGTTAATCGTATCTTCGGCGTAAGCTTGAGGGGCTACGATGGCCGCAATCAATATCAATAATGGTTTTCTTTTCATGGTGGAAGCATTCTTGTTTTCGGAAAGTCTGCATGTTATATCGCCGCTAAGGTTAGGGCAATCAAGAAAAACATGATTTTTACTGACAGGACGTAATTAGGTTAGTGTTACTTTAACCCACCAGTTACCCCCCCGTTATCCTTTGACGGGTTCAGGAGCGGGAGGCAATGACGGAAGCAGTCAGTGGAATTATTGATTGGAATAGCTACAGCATACCTGCCACATGCTGCAACAGTAATCTGGCAACTTCAATTTTTGGCGCGCGAGGCAGAGGATGCGCCCCATTTTTATCGAGCAGGGTGACGCTGTTATGGTCGCTTCCTAACGCGTCGCTTGCATCGTTTGCCACTAATAACGGTAGTATTTTACGCAGACGTTTTTGCTCTGCATACTCTAGAATATTTTCAGTTTCAGCGGCAAAGCCTACGCAGAATGGCGCATTAGGTAAGCTGGCTACTTGCGCCAAGATATCTTTGTTGGGCTTGAGCTCAATGGTGAGTGACGACTCACTTTTCTTGATTTTCTGGTCGCTGGTGATGATAGGGCTGTAATCAGCTACAGCGGCTACGCCTATGAAAATGTCTTGATTCACGATGTTTTGCATCACGCTTTGATACATGGCTTCTGCACTCGTAGCTGAAATGGTGTTGATGCCAAGTGGTGGTTTCAGCGCGCTGGCGCCACTCACCAGCGTAACTTCTGCACCCATTTCAAACGCGGCTTGGGCGATGGCGTAGCCCATTTTTCCTGAGCTTAAATTAGTAATGGCACGTACCGGGTCTATCATCTCCAGCGTGGCACCTGCGGTGATGAGGATATTTTTGCCTTTGAGCAGTTTTGGCTGAAAATGCGCTTCAATTAAATAAAGCAGGTCTTCGGCTTCTAACATGCGTCCCAGCCCAACTTCACCACAGGCTTGCTCGCCGTTATCAGGACCTAGTATCTCAATGCCATCTGCCTGCAGTTGTTTGATATTGCGTTGCGTTGCGGCGTTTTCCCACATTTGCTTATTCATGGCAGGGGCGACTAATAATGGACAATCTCTTGCCAGGCATAGTGTAGAAAGCAAATCATCGGCGCGACCATGTACCAGTTTAGCCATAAAATCAGCACTGGCTGGTGCTACCAGAATAGCGTCCGCATGACGGCTTAACTCTATATGCGGCATGCCATTACTTACGCTGCTGTTCCACATGCCAGTAAACACGGGCTTGCCAGACAACGCCTGCATGGTGACAGGCGTAATGAATTGGCAAGCGGACTCGGTCATTACCACCCGCACGTCAACACCCGATTTTACTAATAGGCGCACTAACTCTGCCGCCTTGTAAGCCGCTATGCCGCCAGTAATGCCTAATACTAATGATTTGTTTTTTTGCATTTTTATGAAACATTAAGGTTAATATTATGTAATGCCTTCATTTTAACCCAGATTTTCTTTTAGAAAACAATTGCGAAAGATTGATCATTTATGTGGCGCAAATTAAGAATAACCGTTTTGTTGTTGATACTGGCAACCGTCGTGCAGCAAACCTGGCTGGACAAAGCGGACTTGGCTTGGAAAAATAATTTTTATATAGCGGTTTACCCAATCAATGCAGATGGTAGCTCGAAAGTAAGTGCATACTTACGCACATTAACCCGTGATGATTTTGAAGCTGTGGCAGAATATTTTGCACAAGAGGCGGCACCTTATCATTTGGGTTTGCGCAGGCCAATTGAAGTGCAGTTGGGTGCCGCTGTAGATAAAATTCCGCCTGCGCCACCAAACGGTGGTAGCGTGCTGAACAACGTCGTTTGGAGTTTAAAGTTTAGATATTTTGCCTGGAAAAACAGCCCGAAAGTGAATGTCAAGCCGGATATTCGCCTGTATTTATTGTACTACGACCCGCTGACAACCCTGAGTTTGAGCCATTCTACCGCATTGAATAAAGGCCGTATTGGACGTGTAAATTTATTTGGCGATAGTGCTTATGTTAAACAAAACTTGGTAATTTTGGCGCATGAGTTATTGCACACGCTCAACGCCACTGACAAATATGATCTGGGCACCACACTGCCTATTTATCCGGATGGTTATGCCGAGCCGGATAAAACGCCACTTTATCCGCAAGACTTTGCCGAGTTGATGGGTGGGCGTGTGCCAATAAGTGAAGCGCAGGCAGTAATACCTAAAAGTTTGCAGCAAACAATCGTGGGTGAAAAAACCGCGCGGGAGATTGGCTGGCTCAAGTAGGATTGATGAAAGCACGATTACACAAATATTACGGCTGTCATTTCGATGGAGGTTGGTGATTCAG
>PHCL01000232.1 GCA_002842195.1 Betaproteobacteria bacterium HGW-Betaproteobacteria-20
AATATGTGCTGCAGCTGGTGTTTTACCTTCTGCAAAAATGAAAGATTTGAATGACGCAGATGTAGATAAGCTGCGTGATGAAGTGGCAAAAGAAAAAGTTGAAGGCGATTTACGTCGCGAAGTTTCAATGAATATTAAACGATTGATGGATTTAGGCTGCTACCGCGGAGTGCGCCATCGTCGTGGATTACCAGTTCGAGGTCAGCGCACCAAAACAAATGCGCGTACTCGTAAGGGTCCGATTAAGGCAATTAAGCAATCTAAGTAATCTAGTGTTATAAACCCTAAGGTTTATAATCTTTAGTTTTACAATTTTAGTACGATTTATTGGTAAGGAAAGTGCAACATGGCAAAAGCTAATGTACGCGTAAGAAAAAAGGTTAAAAAGAATATTGCTGAGGGCATTGCCCACGTGCATGCTTCGTTTAACAATACCATCATCACCATTACTGACCGTCAAGGTAATGCCTTGTCATGGGCAACTTCGGGTGGCCAGGGTTTTAAGGGCTCACGTAAAAGTACGCCATTTGCCGCGCAGGTAGCTGCTGAAGTTGCAGGTAAATCAGCGCAAGAAAACGGTGTTAAGAATTTAGAAGTGCGTATTAAAGGCCCAGGTCCAGGTCGTGAATCTGCAGTGCGCGCGCTTAATGCAGCCGGTTTTAAAATCACCAGCATCACTGACGTGACGCCGGTCCCACATAACGGCTGCCGCCCACCTAAAAAACGTCGCATTTAAGCGAAAAAGATTACTGGAGAACTATCTTGGCTAGAAATTTAGACCCTAAATGCCGTCAGTGCCGCCGTGAAGGTGAAAAACTTTTTCTAAAGGCAGAAAAATGTTTCACTGACAAATGTGCAATTGAAAAACGTAACTTTCCACCTGGTCAGCATGGTCAGCGTCGCAACCAGCGCCTTTCAGACTATGGTGTTCAATTACGTGAGAAACAAAAAGTACGTCGTATCTACGGTGTGCTTGAAGCGCAGTTCCGTAGCTATTACGCTGAAGCTGATCGCCAAAAAGGTATTACAGGTGAAAACTTGTTGCAACTTCTTGAGTGCCGTTTAGACAACGTGACTTATCGTATGGGACTTGGCGGTTCACGTACTGAAGCGCGTCAAATCGTGCGCCACAACAGTATTTTGGTGAATGGTCGCCGTGTCAATATTCCTTCATATCAAGTTAAAGCTGGTGACGTAGTGAGTGTTGCAGAGGCATCTAAAACGCAATTACGTATTAAAGGTGCATTAGAAGCTGCAGAACAACGTGGCTTCCCAGCTTGGATTGAAGTGGATGTTAAGGCATTAAAAGGTACATTTAAAGCTAAACCACAACGCGATGAATTGCCACCAACCATCAATGAATCCTTGGTAGTTGAGCTTTACTCAAAATAGCTTTCAATAAAGCAAGCAGGCTTAAAAAAACATTTATATTAGTGAGTGCTAAATATACTCACGAGAATAATTACTCTACTGGTTATTGATAGCTAGTAGAGTTTAATTCTTAAAATTAAAAGGTATAACTATGCAAAACAGTCCTACCGAATACTTAAAACCGCGTGTTGTAGATGTTGAGGTGTTATCACCATTACGCGCACGTGTAACGCTAGAGCCAATGGAACGTGGCTTTGGTTATACGTTAGGTAATGCATTACGTCGTGTTTTATTGTCTTCTATTCCAGGCTTCGCAATTACGGAAGTTAAAATTGATGGTGTAGTACATGAATACTCAACGATTGATGGCGTGCAAGAAGATGTTGTTGATATTTTACTTAATCTTAAGGGTGTAGCGCTTAAGTTAAATACAAAATCAGAAACTATACTTGTATTAAATAAATCCACTGAAGGTGTTGTTACTGCAGGTGATTTTGAAACAGGCCATGATGCTGAAATTGTGAATCCTGACCATGTGATTGCTCACCTTACTAAGGGTGGCAAGCTTAACTTAGAAGTTAAGGTGGCTATGGGACGTGGGTACCAACCAGTGCCAGCACGTCAGAAATCAAACGAAGAAGATCGCGTACTTGGATTTATTATGGTGGATGCTTCATTTAGTCCAATCAATAAAGTAAGTTATCAAGTAGAAAGTGCTCGTGTTGAGCAACGTACAGACTTAGATAAACTGGTAATGGACGTTGAGACTAACGGTGTAATTGAACCAGAACAAGCAATTCGTGATGCGGCACGCATTTTAATGGGCCAGCTATCGGTATTTGCTGATTTAGAAGGCGCACCAAGTGAAGTTGAAGTTAAGTCTGCACCGCAAGTTGACCCGGTTTTACTGCGTCCAGTGGATGATTTAGAGTTAACGGTACGTTCAGCTAACTGCTTGAAAGCGGAAAATATATTTTACATTGGCGATTTAATTCAACGTACTGAGAATGAGCTTTTAAAAGCACCTAATCTTGGACGTAAATCATTGAATGAAATTAAAGATGTACTCGCAACTCGTGGCCTAACATTGGGCATGAAATTAGAAAACTGGCCACCTGTTGGGCTTGAAAAAGCATAATCGGCCAGCATAAATAAAGAAACTTTAAGGAATTACTATGCGTCACGGTAATAGCAATCGTAAATTAAATCGTACTAGCAGTCATCGCGCGGCGATGTTTCGCAACATGACAGCTTCATTGTTGCGTCACGAAGTTATTAAAACTACTTTGCCTAAAGCAAAAGAGTTGCGTAAGTTTGCTGAGCCTTTAATTACATTAGGTAAAACGCCAACTTTAGCTAATCGCCGTTTAGCGTTCAGTCGCTTACGCGATCGTGATATTGTTGGAAAATTGTTTGGTGAACTTGGTCCACGCTATCTTACCCGCAACGGTGGATATTTACGTGTACTGAAATGTGGTTTCCGTAATGGTGATAATGCACCTATGGCTTTGGTTGAGTTGGTTGACCGTCCAGATACAAGTGCAGAAGTTGTAGTCGCAGATTAAGTGATTTTCATTAATCATTCAATTTAAAAAAAGCCAGCTTCTTGCTGGCTTTTTGTTTATTATGCTAAGTGGTTTTTTT
>PHCL01000233.1 GCA_002842195.1 Betaproteobacteria bacterium HGW-Betaproteobacteria-20
TTGCTAGTATTTTCATCGGAATCTTTAGTTTGTCGTTAAAATAATCAAATGGCGCTCTGCTTCTAAACCGGCTACTTTTAATACTTTAATCTCGGCCGGCTGAATGCTCATGTTTTTAGAAGCCATAGTTTTAGAAGCCATGTTTTTAGAAGCCAGTATTTTAGAATCTATGTTTTTAGAATCTATGCTTTTAAAATACGGACTTTCAAACTCATGATTTGGCACCACCCCTTTCATGGCTAGACAGTGACCATTTTTTTTCAGCAAATGCTTGGTTAGCTTAATAAATAAGCCGATTTCAGAAAATGCACGCGAGATTATCACATCAAATTCAGGCGCTGCTTTCAAGGCTTCTACCCGACCGGTTTCAACATTAAAATTACCCAAACCCAATTCGCCTTTAACTTGCCGCATAAAACTGGTCTTTTTCTGCACAGAATCTATTGCCGTTACTTGTAACTCCGGCAAACATATCGCCAGCGGAATACTTGGCAAGCCAGCACCGGCGCCTACATCTAACAAATTTTTAGCATTTAAGGCTTGCACATGCGGCAACACGCTCAAAGAATCCAGTAAATGCAGCGTCACCATTTCAGACACGTCGATTTATCAATTAGCAACACATAAGCAATCAATTGCGCTTGTTTTTCAATGCTGATCTGCAAGCCCATTGTTAACAAGCCAGCTTCCAGCTTGGCTTGCAGCATATCCTGTAAAGTCATACCGGCAAGGTCATGCGGCCAAATCTGCCGCGTTAACGTCTATGGCCTTACTGCGTGATTTACGCTTCAGATAAACCAGTAACAAGGAAATTGCCGCAGGGGTAATACCTGAAATACGGCTGGCCTGACCAATGGTTTCTGGCTTTTGTGCATTTAATTTTTGCTGTGCTTCTATCGGCAGGCCGTGAATTTCACGATAATCCAAATCATTAGGCAACTTAGTATTTTCCTGCCCACGGCTACGCGCCACTTCATCGGTTTGGCGGTCTATATAGCCTTGATATTTTGCGGCGATTTCTACTTGCTCGCGCACCGCAAACTCGGTTTCACCCAGGCCAATCTCGCCCAAGGTTAACAGCGCGTCATAGCTCACTTCCGGGCGTCGTAGCAATTCAAACAAACTATATTCATGCTCTAAAGGCTTACCGAACATTTCCACCATTTTATCTACCGGCAGATTAGCCGGCTGTACAAAGGTTTTTTTAAGTCTTTCCTGCTCGCGGCTTACGGCTTCAAGCTTACGGCTAAACGCCTCCCAGCGCACATCATCCACCAAGCCCAATTTACGGCCGATTTCGGTGAGGCGCATATCTGCGTTATCCTCTCTGAGCTGAAGCCGGTATTCTGCGCGGCTGGTAAACATACGATACGGCTCTGTTACACCGCGCGTAATCAGGTCATCTACCAGCACGCCTAAATAAGCCTCATCGCGGGCAGGGCACCAGGGCTCCTTGCCCTGCGCTTGCAACGCGGCGTTTGCCCCCGCCAGCAAGCCTTGCGCGGCGGCCTCTTCATAGCCGGTTGTGCCATTAATTTGTCCGGCAAAAAACAAACCTTGCACTGTTTTAGTTTCCAGCGAGCTTTTTAAACCGCGCGGATCATAATAGTCATACTCGATAGCATAACCCGGACGCAAAATGTGTGCATTCTCAAGGCCTTTGACTGAACGCACCAAAGCCAGCTGAATATCAAACGGCAAGCTTGTTGAAATACCGTTCGGGTAAACTTCGTTGGTGTTTAAGCCTTCAGGCTCCAGAAAAATCTGATGACTTTCTTTATCAGCAAACCGGTGGATTTTATCTTCCACACTCGGGCAATAACGCGGACCTACGCCTTCAATCACGCCGGTATACATGGGCGAGCGATCTAAACCGCTCCTAATAATATCGTGCGTTTGTAAATTGGTATGGGTAATCCAGCAGGGCAGTTGGGCAGGGTGCTGCGCGGCATTACCCATAAAGGAAAATACCGGCACGGGATTATCGCCGGGCTGTTCCTGCATCACAGAATAATCAATGGTACGCCCGTCAAGACGCGGTGGCGTGCCGGTTTTCAGCCTGCCAGCGGGCAAGCCGATTTCGCGCAAGCGTGCTGCCAGCGAGATTGCCGGCGGATCACCCGCACGGCCCGCACTGTAATTTTGCATGCCGACATGCACCAGACCGCCTAAAAACGTACCGGCTGTTAACACTACGGTTTTTGAAGCAAAACGTAAACCGATTTGCGTCACCACGCCAGCCGCGCGGTCGCCATCCAGAATAATATCGTCCACCGCTTGTTGAAACAGCCAAAGGTTAGGCTGATTTTCCAGCTTATGCCGAATCGCCGCTTTATACAGCACACGGTCAGCCTGCGCACGTGTCGCGCGCACCGCCGGACCCTTGCTTGAATTTAAAATGCGAAACTGAATGCCGCCTTCATCGGTCGCGGCTGCCATGGCACCGCCCAGCGCATCAATCTCTTTGACCAGATGCCCTTTACCGATGCCGCCGATGCTGGGATTGCAGGACATCTGACCTAATGTTTCGATATTATGCGTAAGCAATAAGGTTTTCTGCCCCATTCTGGCGCTGGCAAGCGCCGCTTCGGTGCCTGCATGCCCACCGCCCACGACAATGACATCAAAAATATCCGGGTATTTAAATTGTGCTCTTGGCATTGTTTAATACTATATATTTCAAAGAATTAGATTTTACTTTAATCGCTGTAAATAGTCATGTAAAAGCCGGTTTATTCAGTGAATTAAAACTGCTTATTCGTGATAAAATCACACTTTTACAAAAGTGACACAATTTCTTAACAATGTCGGCATAATATTTGCTGCAATAGAATTGAACGCTTGATTTAGTATCAAAACAGTTTAAATTAAACCGCTTTAACATTACAATGTAACTACCCTATTTATTGACTAAAAATGGAGCATCAAATGAAAAAAATCAACTTACTTTTAGTGGCATTACTTGGTTTGGCCGCTGTTACGGCACATGCGAGCATTGCCAATGCAGAAAAATTAATCATGATCTACACTGCCCAAGCCAAAAACGTCAACGCTGACTACGCCGGCCCAACCGTTGCTGACGGCAAATTCTTTTTTAACCGCAAAATTAAGCTGGGTAATGGTAAAGAAATGGCCTGCGCATCATGCCACACTGCAAACCCGGCAGATAGCGGCAAAAATGTAGTAACGCACAAATCCATTAAACCTTTATCACCTGCTGTTAACGCACAACGTTTTGCTGACTTTGAAAAAGTTGAAGCTAAATTTACAGAACACTGCATCGAGATTATCGGCAGCGATTGTACTGCGGCAGAAAAAGCCAGCTACATTACTTACCTGTTAACTGAAAAAACACCTACCCCTAAAAAATAATTATTTAGGCCGGCTGTTTACAAAGCTTACAGTTTTGTAGTGCTTTAGCATCAGGCTATCAATTAAAAAAGCAGTGTTTCACGTGAAACACTGCTTTTTTTACGTCCAGATTCTCCGCTACGCTCAGGCTAGTGTTTCGGCCCAATGATATATGAAGTCCGTTCGCCTTGAGCTTGTCGAAAGGTCAGTGGACTTCGACAAGCTCAGCCCGAACGGATTTAATACTTTACC
>PHCL01000234.1 GCA_002842195.1 Betaproteobacteria bacterium HGW-Betaproteobacteria-20
TGCCGATGGCGTGATTCCAGGTAATGAAGGCCGTGGCTATGTGCTGCGCCGCATTATCCGTCGCGCTATTCGTCATGGCTATAAACTAGGCGCGCGTAAAGCCTTTTTCCATAATATGGTAGCCGACTTAGTGCGTGAAATGGGCCATGCTTACCCAGAGCTTAAAATAGAGCAAGCGCGTATTACCAATACACTCAAACAGGAAGAAGACCGCTTTTTTGAAACCATTGAAAACGGCATGGCGATTTTGGAGTCCGAGCTTGCTACCTTACCAACCGTTCGCCCTGAGCTTGTCGAAGGGCAAGCCGCCCATGGTTCAACAAGCTCACCACGAGTGGGAGCGGTGTTTAATGGCGATCTCGCATTCAAGTTACATGATACCTTTGGCTTTCCACTCGATTTAACTGCTGACATTTGTCGCGAGCGCAATGTGACTGTCGATACCACCGCCTTTGATGCCGCAATGGCGCACCAAAAAGACCAGGCACGTGCCGCAGGTAAATTCAAAATGGCGACTAACCTTGAATACAGTGGCGCGAATACTAACTTTAAAGGTTACGAAACGCTAGAGGCTAACGCAAAGATTTTAGCCTTATACAAAGATGGCGCATCTGTGAATCAGCTTTCAGAAGGCGACCAAGGCGTTGTGGTACTTGATGCCACGCCATTCTACGCAGAATCGGGCGGCCAAATTGGTGATAGCGGTGTACTCAAAAGCGACAACGGCATTTTCGCGGTAGAAGATACTCAAAAAATCCAGGCCGCCGTATTTGGCCATCACGGTATTTTAAAAACAGGCGTACTAACAGTTGGTGACACCTTAAAAGCCAATGTTGATCTGGTCGCTCGTACAAGCACTATGCGCAACCATTCCGCCACGCATTTAATGCATAAAGCGTTGCGTGAAGTATTAGGCGAGCATGTGCAACAAAAAGGTTCGTTGGTAGATGCGGATAAAACGCGGTTTGATTTTGTGCATAACGCACCGATGACAAACGAAGAAATTCGCAGGGTTGAAGCGATTGTGAATACTGAAATTCTCGCCAATGTTGCGACGCAAGCCCGTGTGATGGATATTGAATCTGCCCAAAAAACCGGTGCCATGATGTTGTTTGGTGAAAAATATGGTGATGAAGTGCGCGTATTGGATATTGGTTCAAGCCGCGAATTATGTGGCGGCACCCATGTCAGCCGTACTGGGGATATTGGACTATTTTCGATCACAGCAGAAGGTGGTGTAGCGTCAGGCGTGCGCCGTGTGGAGGCCGTAACAGGGCAAAATGCACTACGTTATATGCAGTCCATGGAAACCACATTGGGTGGCGTGGCTGGTACATTAAAAGTATTGCCCACAGAAGTACCCTCACGCGTCAATAGCTTACTCGACCAAGTGCGGCGCTTAGAGCGTGAAATTGCCGCGATTAAAGGTAAACTAGCCTCGTCACAAGGTGATGACTTAGCTACACAAGCGATTGAAATTGCCGGAGTTAAAGTGTTAGCGGCGACGCTGGCAGGCGCTGATGCCAACACTTTGCGCGAAACCATGGATAAGCTGAAGGACAAGCTGAAATCCGCCGCCATTGTGCTGGCAAGCGTCAATGATGGCAAAGTCAGTCTGGCGGCTGGGATAACTGCTGATTTAACTGTAAAAATCAAAGCCGGTGATTTAGTAAACTTTGTAGCGCAACAGGTAGGTGGCAAAGGTGGCGGAAAACCAGATATGGCCATGGCGGGCGGCACGGATGCCAGCCAATTACCGTCAGCACTTGCAAGTGTAAAAGACTGGGGTGCCAGTAAAATTGGCTAACCCGTATAATATATACAACGAACTTTAACCAGGTAATTTAAGAGCTAACATGGCATTAATCGTACAAAAATATGGCGGCACATCTGTAGCGAACCCTGACAGGATCCGCAATGTTGCCAGGCGTGTAGCACGTTATAAGGCAATGGGACATCAGATTGTAGTGGTTGTCTCTGCTATGTCTGGTGAAACGAACAAATTGATTACACTAGCCAAAGAACTAATGGCTGAACCAGAACCGCGCGAACTGGACATGATAGTCTCAACTGGCGAGCAAGTAACCATTGGCTTGACTGCGCTCGCGTTAATCGAGCTGGGTATTAAAGCTAAGAGCTACACAGGTGCACAGGTTAAAATTTTAACAGACGGCTCGCATACCAAAGCGCGTATCCTTAATATTGATCAAAATAATCTTAAAGCGGATTTAGATGCTGGTTATGTTTGCGTTGTTGCGGGCTTTCAAGGGGTAGATGAAAACGGCAATATCACCACGCTAGGCCGTGGCGGTTCTGACACCACAGGTGTCGCGCTGGCAGCGGCACTGGGCGCGGATGAATGCCAGATTTACACAGATGTGGATGGAGTTTATACAACTGACCCTAGAGTTGTGCCTGAAGCCCGCCGCCTAAAATCGATTACTTTTGAAGAAATGCTCGAATTAGCCAGTCAGGGTAGCAAGGTATTACAAATCCGCTCTGTAGAATTTGCGGGCAAATATAAAGTTAAGTTACGTGTGCTCTCCAGCTTTGAAGATGAAGGCGACGGCACACTGATCACATTTGAGGAAGAAGACAACATGGAACAACCCATTATTTCGGGCATCGCCTTTAACCGTGACGAAGCAAAAATTACTGTATTAGGTGTGCCAGATAAACCGGGTATCGCCTATCAAATTTTAGGTCCAATTGCTGACGCCAATGTCGATGTCGACATGATTATTCAAAACACCGGCGCAGATGGAACCACTGATTTCACCTTCACTGTGCACAAAAATGAAATGAACAAAGCCCTGAACATTTTGCGTGACAAAGTACAAGGTCATATTGGTGCCCGTGAAATCAGTGGTGATGACAAAATTGCCAAAGTCTCAGTGGTTGGCGTTGGCATGCGCTCGCACGTTGGCATCGCCAGTAAAATGTTCCGCATACTCGCCGAAGAAGGCATTAACATTCAAATGATTTCCAC
>PHCL01000235.1 GCA_002842195.1 Betaproteobacteria bacterium HGW-Betaproteobacteria-20
AATGGCAAAAGGTAAATTCGAACGGACCAAACCGCACGTCAACGTAGGCACGATTGGCCACGTGGATCATGGTAAAACAACCTTAACAGCAGCGATTACCACAATCCTGTCAAAGAAATTCGGTGGCGAAGCCAAAGGTTACGCAGACATTGACGCGGCCCCAGAAGAAAAAGCACGCGGCATTACCATTAACACCGCCCACGTTGAATACGAAACTGCCAACCGTCACTACGCCCACGTAGACTGCCCAGGCCATGCCGACTATGTAAAAAACATGATTACTGGCGCAGCCCAAATGGACGGCGCAATCCTGGTTTGTTCAGCCGCTGACGGCCCGATGCCGCAAACACGTGAACACATCCTGCTAGCCCGTCAAGTAGGCGTACCATACATTGTTGTATTCATGAACAAAGCCGACATGGTAGACGACAAAGAGCTACTGGAACTTGTTGAAATGGAAATCCGTGAATTGCTCAGCAAATACGATTTCCCGGGCGACGACACCCCGGTCATTATTGGCTCAGCGAAACTAGCTTTAGAAGGCGACCAATCAGAATATGGCGAACCAGCAATTTTTAAATTAGCTGACGCACTAGACAACTACATCCCCATGCCAGAACGTGCGATTGATGGCACCTTCCTTATGCCGGTAGAAGACGTATTCTCTATCTCAGGTCGCGGTACCGTAGTAACCGGCCGTATTGAACGCGGCATTGTAAAAGTCGGCGATGAAATTGAAATTGTAGGGATCAAACCCACTGTCAAGACCATCTGTACTGGCGTAGAAATGTTCCGCAAACTGCTGGATCAAGGGATGGCAGGCGACAACGTTGGTGTACTGCTACGCGGCACAAAACGTGAAGAAATCGAACGTGGTCAAGTGTTGGCAAAAGCCGGCTCAATCAAACCGCACACCAAATTCACGGCGGAAATCTACGTGCTGGGCAAAGATGAAGGTGGCCGTCACACCCCGTTTTTCCAAGGTTATCGTCCGCAGTTCTACTTCCGCACAACCGATGTGACTGGCGCGGTAGAGTTGCCAGCAGGCACAGAAATGGTGATGCCAGGCGACAACGTATCTATCACTGTTACACTGATTGCACCTATTGCGATGGAAGATGGCTTACGTTTCGCGATTCGTGAAGGTGGCCGTACCGTGGGTGCCGGGGTTGTAGCTAAAATTATTGAATAGTATTTGGTTGTAAAAGCCAAGTTACTGCATTAACCCAGTAACTTAGGCTGTTTTTAAGTTTTAAACGACAGGCCAATAGCTCAACTGGTAGAGTATCGGTCTCCAAAACCGAGGGTTGGGGGTTCGAAACCCTCTTGGCCTGCCAAATTTGTAGTATCAGGTTAATGCTGGAAATTTAGATGTAAAATTTAGTTGCTAATTATTTGGTTGCAATTATTTGTAGCTGTTTAATTAACATTACGTAAGCGATATTTAAGTTAAATATGATTAACAAAATTAAGTTGTTAGTAGCGTTTTTGCTGCTTGTTGCAGGGGTTACTGGATTTTACCTGTTGGCAGATAAAGCTACGGTATTACGTATACTTGTTGTAATTGCAGGCCTTGGCGCGGCAATCGTAGTGCTTTGGACAACGCCAGTAGGTCAGCAGGCGCTTGGTTTTGTAGGTGAGGCTGTAACCGAGTCGCGTAAAGTTGTATGGCCGACACGCAAAGAAACAATACAAACGACACTGGTCGTGTTTGTACTGGTTGTCTTTATGGCTGCAATTTTAGGTGTTATGGATATTGGATTTGCTTACATGGTGCAGTGGTTAATGGGGCGGGGCGCATAATGAGCATGAAATGGTACGCTGTACAGGCCTTTTCTGGCTTCGAGAAATCAGTGCAAAAGGGATTGGAAGAGCGCATTGTTCGCAATGGCCTGCAAGATCAATTCGGTCAAATTTTGGTGCCTATCGAAGAGGTGATTGAGATGAAGGCCGGTCAAAAAACAATATCTGAGCGTAAGTTATATCCGGGTTATGTTTTGGTGCAGATGGCGATGACTGACGAAAGTTGGCATTTGGTTAAAAGTACACCGCGTGTTACTGCTTTTATTGGGGGTAGTGCGCAAAAGCCTACGCCAATTAAAGATAAAGAGGTTGATATTATCCTGCAGCGCATTGATGACAGTAAAAGTAATCCAACGCAAAAACTTACCTTTGAGAAAGGTGAGTCGGTGCGTATTACTGATGGTCCGTTCAAAGACTTTTCCGGCAATGTTGAAGATATTAACTACGAGAAAAGTAAGTTGCGAGTTGCTGTGGTCATCTTTGGTCGATCTACCCCAGTGGAGTTGGAGTTTGGTCAGGTCGAAAAAGAAGTTTAACTAAGTCGTTAGTTGGTAGTAGCTGTTAACTAGTAATAAGTTTTTATAACGGGGAGCTAAATTTAATTTAGCGATAGCACCCACATTAGGAGTAATACCATGGCAAAGAAAGTCATCGGCTATATTAAGTTGCAGATTCCTGCAGGTAAAGCCAATCCGAGTCCACCAGTCGGTCCAGCATTGGGTCAACGTGGTTTAAATATTATGGAATTCTGTAAAGCATTTAATGCTGCAACGCAAGGTGTTGAGCCTGGCTTACCAATTCCAGTAGTGATTACAGCGTTTGCTGATAAGAGCTTCACTTTTGTGATGAAGTCTCCTCCAGCGACTATTTTAATCAAAAAAGCAGCTGGCATTACTAAAGGTTCACCCCGTCCACATACTGATAAAGTTGGCAAAATCACTCGTGCGCAAGCGGAGGAGATTGTTAACACCAAGCGCGCTGACCTGTCTGCAGCGGATATGGAAGCCGCTGTGCGCACTATTGCCGGCAGTGCACGTAGTATGGGTATTGAAGTGGAGGGTGTATAACATGGCTAAAAGAATTGATGCGCTACGCGCAATGGTAGATCGCAACAAACTGTATCCAGTCGTTGATGGTTTATCAATAGTAAAAGAAAACGCAA
>PHCL01000236.1 GCA_002842195.1 Betaproteobacteria bacterium HGW-Betaproteobacteria-20
GCGTTTGTTGGCGGTGCCGTTATTTATGGCGTAATCAAAAAAATGGTTGGTATACGCATGGGGCAGGAAGAGGAGTTTGATGGTGCGGATTTAAGTATTCATAAGATCGTATCCAGCACAGATGATTGATTAAGTGCACTTTTGATGTTGTGCCAGCGCCCAGATAATATGCTCGCGCAACATCGCATTATCATCATTCATGCGGTTTGTTAGGGCGGCCACAATTTCAGGCGTGCTGGCTGCATTGCCTAAACCGACGGCAATATTGCGCAGCCATTGTATATAGCCAATGCGGTAAATGGCACTGCCGGCCATAAGCTGCTTGAACTCGGCTTCAGTCCAGTTAAAGCACGCTACCAGGCTAATATCATCCAAACCGTTTTTAACGGCAAAATCCGTTTCCATGGTAATTTCTGCAAACTTATTCCATGGGCAGACCAATTGGCAATCGTCGCAGCCATAAACTCTATTGCCAATAAGTGGCCTGAATTCAACGGGAATGCTGCTCTTAAGTTCGATTGTGAGGTACGAAATGCAGCGCCTTGCATCTACTTCATAAGGCGCGGTAATCGCTTGTGTAGGGCAAATGGCCATGCAGCTGGTGCAGGTGCCGCAATGATTGGGCGATGGCTTATCTATGACTAAAGGCAAATTGGTATAAATTTCACCTAAAAAGAACCATGAACCGTGATTTTTATTGAGGAGTAGGGTGTGTTTGCCGCGCCAGCCTAAGCCAGCTTTTTCTGCTAAGGCTACCTCTAACACGGGCGCACTGTCGGTGAATACTCTGTATTCAAAGTTAAAATCTGTATAGCCGGCAATTTCTGTTTGAATTTTCTCACACAATTTTTGCAGTTTATTGCGCATTACCTTGTGGTAATCACGACCTAAACTATATCTGGAAATAAAAGCCTTAGCGCTATTCTGCATCACAGTTTCGCTGTCTGCGGCGTTTGGCGGCAGGTAATCCAAACGTGCAGAAACTACGCGTATCGTATTTGGCACTAATTCGGCAGGTCTGGTGCGCTTCAATCCGTGTTTTGCCATATAATTCATTTCACCATGAAAATTTTTAGCAATCCACGTTTGATGTTCAGACTCAGCGCTAGACAAATCGGTATCAGTAATACCTATTTCGGCAAAGCCGAGGGCAATGCCCCAGCGCTTAATATCGTCGCTAAGCTGTGTAAAATCATTAAGTCGCGTAAAATTGTCGGCCTTGCTCATGGATACTGATTTTACACGTGATTTGGCAGATGAAGCAGCCACGCTGCATTTTAGTGCTGTTTTAGCTAGTGTCATTCAGCCTAACTTAACCATTTATTTGCACGGCGATTTAGGCGTGGGAAAAACCACTTTGGTACGTGGCTTGCTACGTGCATTAGGTTATTTGGGCAAGGTTAAAAGCCCGACTTATACACTGGTTGAATCTTACGAAGTTAAATCTAATGGCTTTTCTAAATCAAACGCGTCTAGTTTAATTTTGTATCATTTTGATCTATATCGTTTTAACGATGAGGAAGAGTGGGAGGCGGCAGGCTTTAGGGACTACTTTAACGAAAACAGCGTGTGTTTAATTGAGTGGCCAGAAAAAGCACAAAGTGTGTTGCCAACACCGGACCTTAATGTTACTTTTACTATTAAGGATTTGGGTTTAACGAATGGCTTGAGCCGTAGCATCAATATATCAGCACATTCAATACTGGGACAACAATGTTTAGAAGCTATTTCTACAGGATTATGAGGGTAATTAAAAGGTTAAGCATTTGCTTGGTATTCATGTTGGGTGCCATCGGCACCGCTCAGGCAGAAAATACCGTGATTGCAGCGCGCGTTTGGCCGGCACAAGATTACACGCGCATCGCACTTGAATCGACCAGGCCATATTCTTATAAAATATCAGTGTTAAAAAACCCTGACCGCGTTGTAATTGATATTGAAAATATCGAACTGAATCAAATTATTAAATCTTTAGGTGATAAAGTTTTAGCAAGCGATCCTTACATTAAACAAATTCGCATCGCTCAGTTTCAGTTAAATGTAGTGCGTTTAGTGGTTGATTTAAAAATGGAAGTTAAGTCTAACGTCTTCACTCTGTTACCGACAGGTGATTACAAGCATAGATTAGTATTAGATATTTATCCGCTTCAGGATCCGCTGATGGTGATGATAGCCGAACTTGATGCGGTGGAAAATGCGGGCGGTACCGTTAATATGCCGCAAGAAACGTCTAACCCAACTCAGTCGCGCGTTATAGTAGATCCGGTACCAGCCCAGCAAGCAGAAGCATCAGAGCCAGGCACAACTGATGAAATAAAAGCGGTTAAGTCTGTTGAAGTAGCCAAGTCTACAGAAGTAACCGGGCCGATTGAAATTGCCAGTGCAGATGCTGAAGCGAAAAAAAGCAGTTTCAGTAATTCAAACATCAATAAAGATGCTGGTAGGTATTTTGGTAAAGATAGTCGCCAAATTACTATCGCCATAGATGCAGGACATGGCGGCGAAGACCCGGGCGCACGCGGCGCGAGTGGCAGTCGTGAAAAAGATGTTACGTTAATGATCGCCAAAAAACTTAAAGCTAAAATCGATAATGAACCCAATATGCGTGGTGTATTAACGCGTGACAGCGACTATTTTATTCCCTTACATAACCGTGTAGTCAAGGCGCGCAACATGCGGGCAGATTTGTTTATTTCAATTCATGCCGACGCTTTTACTAACCCGGCGGCACGAGGGTCATCAGTGTTTGCATTGTCTGAACGTGGCGCCACCAGCGCCAGTGCGCGTTATTTAGCAAAAAAAGAAAATGAGTCCGATTTAATCGGCGGTGTGAGTTTGAATGTGAAAGATCCAGTGCTGGCAAGAACATTACTTGATCTCTCGCAAACCGCAACGATTAATGATAGCTTGAAATTAGGTAAAGAGGTGCTGGGACAAATTGGCGACATAAATAAGTTGCAT
>PHCL01000237.1 GCA_002842195.1 Betaproteobacteria bacterium HGW-Betaproteobacteria-20
CCACTCATCCCTGCCGCAAAATTTTGACCAGTAACGCCTAGCACCACAACAGTACCGCCTGTCATGTATTCACAGCCATGATTACCCACACCTTCAACTACTGCCGATGCACCAGAGTTGCGCACACAGAAACGCTCACCTGCCACGCCTCTAAAATAGCTTTCGCCTGTGGTTGCACCATACATTACCGTGTTGCCGATAATAATATTTTCATGTGCTAAACCACGGAATGCGACTGGCGGATTAATAATAATACGACCACCACACAAGCCTTTACCTACATAGTCATTGCCTTCACCGGTCAATTCAAAAGTAATGCCTTTGGCTAAAAATGCCGCAAAACTCTGCCCGGACGTACCTGTAAAATTGATATGGATAGTATCGTCCGGAAGGCCAGCATTGCCATAACGCACCGCCACCTGGTTTGATAGCATGGTGCCGACTGTGCGATTTGTATTAGAAATTGCAATGTCTAATATTGTTTTTTTGCCTTCTTCCAAAGCTGGTTTTGCCAATGCCATCAATTTGTTATCTAGCGCATTAATCAGGCCGTGGTCTTGCACGTCGTTGTTTTTACGTGAAACATCAGCTGGCATTTCTGGCAAATGGAACACCTTGCTGAAATCCAGCCCATTGATTTTCCAGTGCTCTATGCCGGCTTGCATATCCAGCAGATCAGCACGCCCGATTAAATCATCAAATCTGGCAATACCCATGCTGGCCATCAATTCGCGCACTTCTTCAGCCACAAAGAAGAAGTAATTGACCACATGCTCAGGCTGACCGGTAAAGCGTTTACGTAACTCAGGGTCTTGCGTGGCAACACCTACAGGGCAGGTATTCAGATGGCATTTGCGCATCATAATGCAGCCTTCAACCACTAGCGGTGCAGTAGCAAAACCAAACTCATCTGCGCCTAACAATGCTCCAATCACCACATCACGACCAGTTTTAATTTGACCGTCCACCTGCACTACCACACGACCGCGCAACTGGTTTAACACCAAAGTTTGCTGTGTTTCTGCCAGCCCAATCTCCCACGGACCACCAGCATGTTTCACTGATGAGATTGGCGATGCGCCTGTGCCGCCATCGTGACCGGCAATCACAATATGGTCGGATTTTGCTTTGGCTACACCAGCCGCCACTGTACCTACGCCTGTTTCTGCCACTAACTTAACTGAAATAGACGCCTTAGGGTTTGCATTTTTAAGGTCATGAATTAGCTGAGCTAAATCTTCAATCGAATAAATATCATGATGTGGCGGTGGTGAAATCAGACCTACACCAGGCACCGAAAAACGCAACTTGGCGATATATTCACTGACTTTATGCCCAGGTAGTTGACCACCTTCCCCTGGCTTGGCGCCCTGTGCCATTTTAATTTGAATCTGGTCGGCCGAAGCCAAGTATTCAGCGGTAACACCAAAACGTCCGGAAGCGACTTGCTTGATACGCGAGCGCATAGAGTCCCCCGCATTCAGCGGAATGTCTTTTACGATGATATTTTCACCGATAACTTTTGCCATAGTAGTATCGGTCGCCACAGGTATGAAGCGTTTAGCATCTTCGCCACCTTCACCGGTGTTCGATTTACCGCCAATACGATTCATAGCAACCGCCAGCGTAGCATGCGCTTCAGTTGAAATTGAACCTAAAGACATTGCCCCGGTAGCAAAGCGTTTGACGATTTCTTTAGCCGGCTCAACAGACTCAAGTGGAATAGCAGCGCCGACTGATTTAATTTCAAACAAGCCACGCAGGGTCATATGACGGCGCGTTTGATCGTTAATTAATTTTGCATATTCTTTATAGGTAGATGCCGAGTTGGTACGTGTTGCGTGTTGCAATTTGGCAATTGAGTCTGGTGTCCACATGTGATCTTCGCCACGCACTCTAAATGCGTATTCACCGCCTGCATCCAGGCTATTGGCTAATACAGGGTCTTCACCAAACGCGGCAAGATGTAAACGCTCGGCTTCTTCAGCTACTTGTTGCAAGCCAATACCTTCAATATTGGTGGTAGTGCCAGTAAAATATTGGTCTATAAAAGCTGAATTCAGACCAATTGCCTCAAAAATTTGTGCGCCGCAGTAAGATTGATAAGTAGAAATACCCATTTTAGACATGACTTTATATAAGCCTTTGCCAATGGCTTTTACAAATTTCTTTGCTGCCTCGTCATTGTCTTTAACGTCCATGTGATTGATGGTTTCAAACGCCAACCACGGACAAACCGCCTCTGCACCATAACCTGCAAGTAAAGCAAAATGGTGTACTTCACGCGCTGAACCTGTATCAACAACCAGACCAGTGCTGGTGCGCAAACCAGCTTTCACTAAATGCTCGTGCGTTGCAGAACACGCCAGCAGGGCTGGAATTGCTAAGCGATCGGCACTTATATTTCTATCTGAAAGAATCAGGATATTAAAACCGCTCTGAACTGCGCGCTCAGCCGCACTGGTGATGCTCGCAACAGCGGCAGCCATTGCGGCTTTTCCCTGCGCCGCTGGGTAAGTAATATCTAACACTAAAGATTTATATTGGTTTTGTGTGAGTGTGGCAATGGCTTTTAATTGCGCTAACTCATCTAACATCAACACTGGCTGACTAGCCTCCAAACGAATAGGCGGCGTAGCTTCATCTACCGCCAGCAAGTTTGGCTTCGGACCAATGAATGTGACTAAAGACATCACCAACTCTTCACGAATCGGGTCAATCGGCGGGTTAGTCACTTGCGCAAATAATTGTTTAAAATAGTTATAAAGTAATTTTGGCTTGGCAGACAACACCGGCAGAGCGGCGTCGTTGCCCATAGAGCCAGAACCTTCTTCCCCGTTTTGTACCATCGGTTGCATTACAAACTTGATGTCTTCTTGCGTGTAACCAAAGGCTTGCTGTGTATCTAACAAGCTGGCCGCCATTTCCAGCTCACCGTTGACTTTGGGC
>PHCL01000238.1 GCA_002842195.1 Betaproteobacteria bacterium HGW-Betaproteobacteria-20
CGCTCAAAAGTCATCATTAACAATGTTTCTGATACTTCGGTCAGAATCGGTTTGAGCGGCAACGATATGCCTGAACTGCTTGGCGAATATTTTGTACAAATACCGCAACAAGCCTACGAACTTATCAACACGGCAAATGGCGTGCTGATACGTTTACCTGGCAGCACGCCACGCTTTGAAGTGGTTTGTGAAACCGAGCGCGCAAAAGAAATTTGGGCTGCACTTAAAAGTTGCTGCAAACCCGTTGGCAAGCCCTGCTGGGAATGGCTGGAAGTGCAGGCAGGCATTCCTGACATTTACCTTAATACGCAAGAAGAGTTTGTGCCGCAAATGGTGAATTTAGATTTACTGGGTGTCATTAACTTTAAAAAAGGCTGCTATACCGGGCAAGAAATTGTGGCGCGCACCCATTATTTAGGCAAAGTAAAACGCCGCACCTACCTTGCACATCTAAATACTCCCACACCACCGCAAGCGGGTAATGATGTAGTGAATCAAAATAATGAAGCTGTTGGAAAAGTTGTCAGATGCGCGCCAGCACCGCTTGGCGGCTATGACATGCTGGCAGAAATTCGGCTGGAAAGTATTGAAAACGGCGATTTAATGGTGAATGGCGTCAAGGTGAATATTCAACAATTACCATACTCATTAAGTGAATGATGTTGAATATCACTGCGCCCTAGTTAGAAATTTAGCTTAGCTAATGTTTTAAGAAACTGAGTTAAGGCAGCATTAATTTTATAGTTATCTTCTGATGAAAAACCAATAAGCAGTAAATATTAAAACCAGAAAAATAATAACAACGCTCAAAGAGCTTTCTTTTATTTTTTCCTGCGATTGTAACTCCGGGTGGCTCCGCAAATAATCGTCAATCAGATCTTTGGCTTCTTTTAATCCAAGGCCATTCAATTGGCGTATGAGCTTAATAGCTTCTATCTTTCTGCCTTGCTTAAGTGCATCAATTGCTGAAAGCGGCAGTTGCTGATTTTCAGTTGTAGCCATCAGTCTGTTAGCCTCATTAGTTCGACATTTTATTTACATTGTCAGGCTATTGCGATGCTTCAGCATTTGCTGGTCTAGTCGCTGGAATTTCAAGCACCTGGTAAAAAACTTCATCCTGCTTCACCATGCCCAACTCACTTCTTGCTCGCTCTTCAATCGCCGCGCGACCACTTTTTAAATCGAGGACTTCAGCATCCAAGGTGTCATTTCTTGCCTTTAATACCTTATTTTTATCTTGCTGCACACTAATTTGGCTACTTAAATCCCATACGCGCAACCAACTCCCCTTACCTAGCCACAGCGGATACTGCAGCAAAGCAATAAGGATAACGAATATCAGTGTTAATGCCTTCAATTAAGCCTGCTCATTTATAATTCAAGCTGATACTAGCCGCACTTTTTCTGCCAGTACAGTTAGCACGGGCAGAAAGTAGCATAACATACGACTTTGCATGCGCTGCGCGTATGAAAAGTCGTAATGCCTGCAAAGCGTATCGGCTTAAATGCAATTTTGAATTTACTTAAATAACTGGTAAAAAGCACCCATCCCTGCATAGCTTGATGCGTCACCCAGCTCTTCCTCAATGCGTAGCAATTGGTTATATTTGGCAATACGCTCTGAACGGCATAGCGAGCCGGTTTTAATTTGCAATGCGTTAGTTGCAACAGAAATATCAGCAATCGTGGTATCTTCAGTTTCACCAGAGCGATGTGAAACCACAGCGGTGTAACCTGCGCGCTTGGCCATTTCTATCGTTTGGAAAGTTTCAGTAAGCGTACCGATTTGGTTTACTTTGATTAACACCGAATTTGCCACGCCACGCTGTATGCCTTCACGCAGAATTTTAGTGTTAGTTACAAACAAATCGTCACCCACCAATTGCGTGGTTTTGCCTAAGCGTTTGGTCAGGATATCCCAACCATCCCAATCAAATTCACCCATCCCGTCTTCAATACTGATGATTGGATATTTATCACACCAAGTGGCCAAATAATCGGTAAATTGCGCTGAAGTTAACTGCAAGCCTTCTGATTCTAAATGGTATTTTCCGTCTTTGTAGAATTCAGTACTAGCGCAATCCAGTCCTAAATACACATCTCTGCCCGGCTCGTAGCCTGCGGCTGAAATCGCCTCTAAAATCAATTGAATGGCGGCTTCGTTTGATGGCAGATTAGGCGCAAATCCACCTTCATCGCCGACTGTCGTAGCTAAACCTTTCTTATGTAGCGTCTTCTTCAGTTCATGAAAAATTTCCGCACCACAGCGCATCGCTTCACGGAATGTAGGCAAGCCGGCCGGAATAATCATGAATTCCTGCATATCTACCGAGTTATCAGCATGTGCGCCGCCGTTAATGATATTCATCATTGGTGTTGGTAATTGCATGGCGCCAGAACCGCCTAAATAACGGTAAAGCGGTAAACCAGATTCCTCGGCCGCAGCGCGTGCACAAGCCATTGAAACCGCTAAGATTGAATTTGCTCCTAAGCGATCTTTGTTCTCAGTGCCATCAAGTTCAATCAGCGTTTTATCGATAAAACTTTGCTCTTCAGCATCCAGTCCAATAATCGCTTCAGTGATTTCAGTGTTTACATTTTCAACCGCTTGCAATACACCTTTACCCAAATAACGGCCTTTGTCACCATCACGCAGTTCCATTGCTTCTTTAGCACCGGTAGATGCACCTGATGGCACGGCAGCGCGGCCAATAACACCACTTTCCAGCAACACATCACATTCAACAGTTGGGTTGCCGCGTGAATCTAAAATTTCGCGGGCAATAATATCTACAATAGCACTCATGATTTTCTCCTAAAAATATCTTTACAACGTACTTTCAATAAAACCAGCTTTTTTCACTAATCTATCCAAATCGACTAACACTTCCAACAAATCTCTCATTTTATGTAGCGGCCATGCATTTGGGCCATCCGACAAT
>PHCL01000239.1 GCA_002842195.1 Betaproteobacteria bacterium HGW-Betaproteobacteria-20
GTATACAACCAGCTATGTAATTGTTTTGTAAAACATTTAATCTTATTTTTTAGATATACTATAATTAACAGTTCAAAGATTAACGTGACCTAGCATGTGTATTTTTGCTTTGTAAATTTATAAAATTGGAGATTATTATGAAACATTTAACAATGAGCGCTACCCTAGTAGCTGCAGCATTTTTCGCAAATACAGCAATGGCTGAACATGGCAATATGAAAGTTAAATCGCACGACAGCTTAGGCAAGTGCGTAAAAGCCGCCTTAGCAAAACGTGATGGCACAATTGTAAAAGTGGAATTCAAAGACGAAGGTAAATCAGGTGTTTATGAATTTGATATTGAATCAGCAGATGGTAAGGCTTGGGACATTGAATGTAATGCAAAATCAAGCAAAATTACCGAGATTGAGGAGGAAGTAAAAGCGGATGATGCTAGATTTGTTGCTTTAGCAAAAGTGACTGAGGCTGACGCAAAAGCCATTGCCTTAGCCACGCATGCTGGCACGATTGTGGAAACTGAGTATGAGTTAGAGTCCGATGGTAAAGCGTCATATGAATTTGATATCGTTGCAGCAGATGGCAAAGAGTACAAAGTTGAAGTAGATGCAACATCTGGTAAGGTGGTTGAGTCGAATCTGGAGGTTTACCAAATTGGTAAAGAGTAATTTTTAGCTTCACTAGAAATTAAAAGGCGCCTAATGGCGCCTTTTAATTTTGGTACATGCAAATAAACAAAAACTAGAGTGAGGAGCCTACCCAGATCACTACACACACAACCCTTAAAATTATGCCATAATGAAAAGTCCTAGTGATAGTACTCCCTAAGTTATATAAAGCATCTTGTGTGCCAAGTTTGTTTATGGGGGATTTTTTTGTAACTTATTGAATATAAATAAATTTTTAAAAAAATTAAAGTAGGGTGAATTCCGGAAAAGTAAAAGTGGTGGTTGCCTACAGCCAATTGGCTGTAGGCAACCACCACTTTTACTTTTAACTTAGATTTTTGAGTGAACTGAATACGTATCCATTACAACAGTGAATAGGTAAATTAAGTGCTCATGAGAAACCTCATGAGAAACCTCATGAGAAACCTAAGTACAGCCCGTTAAATTGATTGGCTGATTCAATTTTGAAGTGCAACAACACTATGCTCTTAATAGTTTACGTTGCTGATTCAAAAAGGCGGCTTTAAGGCGGTTAATGCCTAAGTATATTTCATCGTGATTTAAGTTGGCGTAACCTAGCCTGATTGCTTGAATTTGATGATGGTCGGTTGAAAAGCTGCTACCTGCAGTAAAGCTTATTTTACCAAATTCAGCATCTTTTATCAGCGTAATCATGTCGATTGCACTGTGGATTTCCAACCATATTGCCAGGCCGTTATCTGGCTGTTTAAAATGTACGAAGCCACTTAATTCCTGGTGCAGAAGAGCCGATATGAAAGCGCGGCGCTCCCCATATATTTTTAGTGTGCGCAGTATATGCTTTTTAATCTCACCTATGTGCAGTAGTTCTGCTACTGCTAGTTCGGTTATCTGGTCACCTTGACGGTCTATTAAGGCGATTTGCCGGGCACATTTATCAATGACTTGAGCTGGCGCTACAATATACCCAACGCGAAGCCCGGTTGCTAACACTTTAGAAATTGATCCTATGTAAATAACTTGTTTCGATTTCTGCATGCTGGCAAGTGGCAATGTATTTTTATCGGTGAAATTGAATTCATGGTCGCTATCATCTTCAATAATCAAAAAATCATATTGTGCTGCCAGGGCTAAAAGTTGAAGCCTTCTGTTATATGACATGGTCACTGTGGTCGGCATTTGATGATTAGGAGTAACATAAATTGCACGAACTTTATGCTGTGAGCAAAGCTGCGCAAGGTGATTAACATCCAAACCTTCATTATCATGAGCCACACTTAAAATATTTGCGCCACAGCTGCTAAAAGCCTCACGAGCCAGTGGATTAGTGAGCTGCTCAACGGCAACATAATCACCAGGCTGTATAAAGACCCTGGCCGTCAGAAAAATACCCATTTGGCTACCACGGACAATACATATATTGTCTATTTTTGCATGTAAGCCGCGCTCCATATTCAGCATTTGCAAAATGGCTTCTCTTAAAATCATTGCACCTTTTGGGTCGCCATAGGTTGATTTACTATTTCTAACTGAAATAATCAGGGCATGACGCATTGCCCGCGAGAGCATTTCAAATGGAATAAGCCTGACATCAGGCAAGCCTTCATTGAAATTAATAAAATCGTGCATCTGCCTTTTACTTAATATCGGCGTCACTTCTTTATGTGATGCGTAACTCGTCAGTAGAGGCGTCAGAGTTTGTCGCTTATGGTCGTGATTGATTGCAAGTTTTCTGCGAGAAACAAATGTGCCGCGTTTATTTTCACTTGTAAGCCAGCCTTGTGCAATCAGCTCATCATAAGCTTGAATGACGGTTTTCCGATTCACATTTATTTTATTAGCAAGGTCGCGCGTGCCTGGCAAAGCCAAACCAGGCGTAAATCGCCCACTTTGAATGTCTTCTATGATTTTTTGTGCAATTTGTACATGAATGGCAGTGCCTGATTGTCGCACAATATCTACGTTGAGTTCCCACGGTCTAAGCATACTTGTCTCCTGTCAAGCTGGAATTGACTTTCTGAGCTGTTTGGCTGTCAGGAAGTCACATTTTATGGATGCTAGGAGAACCCAAGTTTTTGATACTACCAAATTATTTGTAAGTTGCAAATAAATCATCTGGACCAGTACGAATTAAAATTCTGGATGGCCTATTGTGCGATTTTTTATATACAGTTACATTTGTTTACATATAGAAACAATTAACTATCAAACACGCATAAGCTTGATATTAATTTTTTTTGAATAATCTGCCATCCTAGTGCCAGTTTCATGTGAGCAAGTTGAG
>PHCL01000240.1 GCA_002842195.1 Betaproteobacteria bacterium HGW-Betaproteobacteria-20
CAGGCATTTGAAGTTGGCAGTGAGGTGAGGGCGCAATTTATCGCTAAGGATGTACAAGCCGCGCTGGCGTTTACGCCGTGCGAGCATCATCAGTTAAATGATAAGTGGTTGGGTAATATTTATCAAATTGCCACACAACGTCTGAATAGGCTAGGGGTTACGCAAATTTACGGTGCCACTGACCATGGAAATGCAAGTGATCATGGAGAAGAGGGTGAATTTTTTTGCACCTACACCGACGAAGCTCGTTTTTTTTCATTTCGGCGCGATAACGTTACAGGGCGCATGGCAAGTTTGATTTGGCTCGATTGATGTGCAGCTAACCTTAAAAACTTGCAGGCCGTCTCGATTTACGTGCAATTAAAAACCTATTTTTTGGCTGTATTTTACATGCCTTCCAAAGTGCTGCTCTGTGAGGCTTATAAACAAAGGCTCACAAGCCATCATTTTTCTCTCGATAGATTTTAAGGGAAGCTTTGCGTTTAAAAACAACTTTAAAGCGCATTGGCATTGGTACAATTAATTCGCACAAGCTTTAATTCTGTTATATCTCATCTCGGTTGCAATACGCCTTAAGTGTAATATGCTTAATAAGCGAACTGGTTTCTAAACTATAATACAGCCTTGCGTTAAACTCGATCAAAATTACTTAAAACCCATGCAATTTTTAGAATTTTCAACACTCACTTATATTATTTTAGCTAGCCTATTAGGCGGCGTGCTGAGCGTTAGCTTAGCTGCTCTGTTTGCGCTGAATGTACACCCCACCTGGGTGCCGATGCTGGTGAGTTATGCCATTGGTGCCATGCTGGGTGCTGTTTTTTTGGAGATTCTGCCGCATGCATTCAGCATCGCCGGCAATGTGGAAATGGTTTCTGCTACGTTGTTATTAGGCTTATTGTTATTTTTTGTGCTGGAAAAACTGGTGATTTGGCGCCATTGCCACGGTGACCATTGCGAAGTTCATGCGATTCATACCGAAGCGGATTGCCCTGTGCCGCTGCCAAATGACGTACAAGCTGATAATGCTATAGGCAGCACCAAATATAAGGCGGTAGTTGCACAACCGCAGTCAGTATTGCTTGGCGGTGGTCATGGTCACGCGCATGGGCATGATGGTGGCCGTAGCGGCCTGATGATTATGATAGGCGATACATTTCATAATTTTATTGATGGTATTTTAATTGCCGCCGCCTTTACCGCAGACGTGAAGCTGGGCGTGGTGACGGCACTGGCGATAATTGCGCATGAAATTCCACAGGAGGTGGGCGATTTTTTAATCTTATTACATTCCGGTTACAGCAAAAAACAGGCTTTAATTTTTAATTTAGTCTCTAGTCTGGCTACGTTAGTCGGCGGTTTAATGGCGTATTATGCGCTGCAATATGTGCAAGGTTGGATCCCTGTGATTTTGGCGTTAGCTGCCTCTAGCTTGATTTATGTAGCTGTAGCAGACTTAATCCCAGGGCTGCACAAACGCACGGAATTAAGAGCAACGCTGGCGCAAGTGTTACTCATCTCGATTGGCGTGAGTACTATCTGGTTCGTGCATCGCTTCTTTGAGTAAGGTTTTTTTGGCTTTAATATGGCGACGATGTTTCGCCCCAAGCACCCACAACAATATGGCACAGGGCAGTAAGCCGTAAAATATAAACGTGAGTAAACCTGCGGTAATGGTTTTCTCAGTTGCCGCCATTAAGGTCACGACGTACATCCAGGCTATGGCAATAATATACATAATTTATTCGTTTATTCTATTCTGATTTATTTTAAGTGCTAGGTTTTTTATGACAACAAATATCAGCCCTTTGACATTTAAGAATCCTAAAGGATTTCTTAAAATTGGCTTAAAATTCAGTTATTTAAAGGTAAGATTTATTATTATTGGTATTACTTCATTAATCTTAATACAGTGTCAATATTTTCTTTAGTTGCCAAACCTGTTCCTTCACTCTTTCGCGCGATGCCCGTGTCCAGTTGCCGAAACGGTTGAAAGAGTTCCCGCAGATCTTCAGGGCGGATGCCGATTCCCGTGTCAGAGACGCTGATTTGCACGGCAGGCACGGGATTTGACGTCCGGTCCGCGAAGGCCGGCCGGTATCCCGGGATCACCGCCGCGGACAATGTGATTATGCCCTGCTCCGTAAACTTGACGGCATTGGAAAGCAGGTTGAGCAGAACCTGTTCGACGCGGCGCTCATCGCCAACGGCTTCACCCACATCCGGCCCGATGCTGACGTTCAGGGTAAGGGCTTTTTTCGCGGCTGAAGGCGCCACCGTGGCTGCGGCTTTCTCAATCACGGCACGCAGGTCGAAAGGCTCGGCATACACTTTATACTGACCGGCCTCGATCTTGGATATGTCGAGCACATCGTTGATGAGCGATAAAAGATGCTGTGAGCTGCCCTTTACCATCCCCAACTGCTTTCTTTGCTCGTCGGTGAGGGGACCCGCGAAGCCCTGCAGGATGATCCCGGTAAAGCCGATGATCGAATTAAGCGGCGTGCGGAGTTCATGGGACATCGCCGCCAGGAAAGCGGATTTGATGCGGTCAGCCGCTTCGGCGCGCTCTTTGGCCACAGCCAGCTCATCCAGCGTTTTCCGGAGGGATTCTTCCATGATTTTGCGCTTGGTAATATCATTGCCTACGGACAGGATTTCCGTCAATGTGCCCGATTCATCGAAGATCGGTTTGTTCGTCCAGGCAATCCAGACCTTTTCGCCGTTTTTCCTGATATTTTCATTTTCATTAAAGGTATGTGTTTCGGGATTGCGGATAATATCCTCGATAAGCCAGGCAAGGTCTCGTCCTGACGATTCCAGAACCGGAACGATGGAACCCAGGATGTTCCGGCCGATGATTTCCGACTCGGCAAAACCGAAAAATTTCTGAGCGTAGGCATTGAAAAAAGTAATGGATCCGTCGG
>PHCL01000241.1 GCA_002842195.1 Betaproteobacteria bacterium HGW-Betaproteobacteria-20
CGCATAGTAAAGCTATTCCGAATAGTTTTACTGCGCAGGCGTTTATAACCACAGATTTGGATGACAACCAGATTACCGCTTTTCACCCGGGAGCGATGATAGAATCGCACCAGAACAGTGTAAATGATGCGGGCGATGTTACGCTGGCGATTATTGCGCCTGATGGTCGTGACGGCATGTTTCAACATGCGCGTGAATGTTTTGAAGCAGGTATTCCATTTTTATTTGACCCGGGCCAGGGCTTGCCGATGTTCAATGGCGAAGAACTTTTAGCGTTTATTGAAATGGCCGATTATCTGGCGGTGAACGATTACGAGTCACAAATCATTCAGGATAAAACGGGGTTAAATCTTGAGCAATTGGCGCTAAAGGTTAAGGCTTTAATCGTCACGCTGGGCGCTGCTGGTTCTCATATTTATGCCGATGGTCAACGCTTTGAGATTCCATGCGTTAAGGCCATGAGTATTGTTGACCCCACCGGCTGTGGCGATGCGTACCGTGCCGGCTTGTTGTATGGCATGGCCAGAGGCTGGGATTGGCCGACTTGCGGTAGGTTAGCGTCTACCATGGGTGCGATTAAAATTGAAAGCCGTGGTGGACAAAACCACACACCAACACGTGCGGATATTGAGGCAATTTATACGCAGGCGCTGGTTAATGAAACCAATTTGGATGAAACTATCTAAGATAAAATCGGGTCACACTGTGGTAACTTCGGTGAAGTAACTATGGTTTTATTGTTAAGGGGTGTATGAAATGAAAATAACACAATTATTGGCAATCGCTTTGTTAAGCCTTTTTCTTGGGGCGTGTGCCAGCTCAAATTCTGGTAGCGTTTACAGTCGCGATGATGCGCGTAAAATACAAACCGTTAGAACAGGCGTGGTAGAAAGCGTACGCTCCGTGAGGCTTGAAGGCACTAAAACGCCGATTGGCACTGTCGCTGGCGGTGCTGTTGGCGGTCTTGCCGGCAGTTCTATCGGCCACGGTACTGGCAGTGCAATTGCAGCAGTGGTTGGCGCAGTTGCAGGTGGTCTTGCCGGCTCTGCAATTGAAGAAGGCGCAACGCGTAAAGATGCCTTGGAAATCACCGTGAAACTTGATGGTGGCGCTTTAGTTGCGGTTGTGCAAGAAGCTGACGAGGAATTTAGAGCGGGCGATAAAGTACGCTTGGTTGAAAGCCGCGGAACAACGCGCGTTTCTCATTAAGTGAATCAACTTTAGGGCACTTCTATTAAATGATCGTATCAGAGATGTAGCATACATCTCTGATTTTTGATTACTTACCCGGTTTAATCTCAACAGACTGATTGCCTGTCAATAAACAGTCATATTTCCGTCATCGTTCTTTAATTTTTGCGCATTAAAGTCTCCTTAATTTAAAAAAGGAGACATTCAATGCTAAATAAAGAACTTCTATTACTTAATCGTACCGTAGAAATAAATCGCAAACACGCTAGTATCTTATTAGCCGATCAAAGACGACTTAGCATTAGCTTGGCGTTTACCCAAGTCGAAGTTGAAGAAGCGCAGCGTTTGCGTTATAAAGTTTTTGCTGAAGAAATGGGTGCACAATTATTAGGCACTGGCGGCCTGGATGTAGATGGTTTTGACCAATATTGCGACCACTTGATTGTGCGTGACACTGACACGAACCAAGTCATCGGCACTTATCGAATTTTAAGCCCTGAAAAAGCCAATGAGGCTGGCGGTTATTACTCTGCAGCCGAGTTTGATTTAAGTCGGCTTACACACTTATTTAACCGCACCGTAGAGGTTGGCCGTGCTTGCGTACACCAAAACTATCGCAATGGCGGCACGATCACCATGCTATGGGCGGGTTTAGCAAAATACATGCAAATTCACAATTATGAATACATGATAGGTTGCGGCAGCGTGAGCATGGCAGACGGCGGCCACGCTGCGGCTAGTTTGTATCAGCGATTACAGGATGATTATTTATCACCGCTTGAATACCGCGTGTTTCCTCGCAACCCGCTGCTGAACGAATCATTACGCACTGACATGCAAGTGGCCTGCCCACCGTTAATTAAAGGTTATTTGCGCCTAGGCGCTTACATTTGCGGTGAACCGGCGTGGGATCCCTATTTCAATACGGCCGATATGCTGGTAATGTTACCCCTTTCCAGAATGAACCCAAGATACGCCGCGCACTTTTTAAAATAAGACTTTTTTTAAATTAGATTTCTTAAAACTAAGGTGTTAATTTTATAAGACCTTGAATTTTATAAGACCTTGAATTTAAGTCCTGATTGAAGAAAAGCGCCGTATCGACTTACACTTTGCCGCTAATCAACAATAACCCACTCTCTGCCAATAGCATTACACGCTACTTTAGAATTAGCCGCATTGCCACACATACGCTCGTTGGCGTGATGACGGTGAGCCTGGTGTTTCCATTGGCGAACAAGTCGCTTAAATTATGGCTGATTAAATGGTGGTGCAAGCATTTACTTGCGGCTTTCAATATGCGCATTATTGCCCACGGCTACATTCCATCTGGCAACCAAGCAATGACCAGCAGCATGGTAGTGGCGAATCACATTTCGTGGATAGATATTCATGTACTGAATAGCGTTGTGCCATTACGATTTATCGCGAAATCGGAAATTAAAAGTTGGCCGGTTATCGGCTATTTAGCAAAAAAAGTCAACGTGCTTTTTATCGACCGGGAAAGGCGTCAGGATGCTGGCCGCATCGTAGATATGACATCACGCAGTTTAACGGATGGCGATAATCTGTGCGTGTTTCCTGAAGGCACCACCACCGACGGCACGACCATGATGCCATTCAAAAGCAGTATTGTTCAGGCCGCTATTCACGCCGAGGCAATTATTTACCCGGTGGCGATTCGTTATCCTAACCCGGATGGCAGCGCCAATACTGCGATA
>PHCL01000242.1 GCA_002842195.1 Betaproteobacteria bacterium HGW-Betaproteobacteria-20
ACCGTACTTCTGCCGCTAATCCTAGCTTCAACCTGGCGGCATCTTTCTCAGGTACTTCCGCAATTAGCCAAACTTGCGATAGATCTGTAATCTGCATCAATGAACTGCCCGCCATCAGTTGTCCACCTTCACGCACACCGAGTTCTGCCAGTACACCAGATGCTGGGGCATAAACGCCAAACCTAATGCTTGCTTTACCGGTTTTAGTGATACCAACTACTTCACTTTCGGACATTTCAAGCAATCTAAGCCTATTCCGTGCAGCCTGTTTCAATGAGCCGTCATTATCAATATCGTTTAAAGTAAGCAGTGCCAAATATTCCTGTTGTGCAGCTAATAATTCGGGAGCATAAATTTCAGCAACTTTCTGCCCCTTGACTACAGGGTCGCCTACAGCGCGCACGAATAATCGTTCTACAAAGCCTGGGATACGTGTTTGCACTGCGTAAAAACGTCGCTCGTCCGGCTCTATGCGACCTATCGCCGAGAGTGCTTCACCAAAACTTCTGTTGCCTGCTTTTTCAAGTCTGATGCCAAGGTTTTGTACAGACTGCGATGAAATAATCACGCCGTTATCTGCGCTATTATTGCTAGCATTAGCATCGTTGGTTTCTGCGTACTTGGGCTCTAATTGCATATCCATAAAAGGTGATTTGCCGGGCTTGTCGAATTTTTGGCCCGGTGTCATCGGGTCATACCAATAAAGCACTGTTTTTCCACTGCTGTCCTGTACAACACCATTTACATCTTTTTGTGACGTTGATGCGGCATTATCCTGCTGTTTTGAGCAAGCCGTCATCACCATGAAAATCAGCGCGAAGGTCATCATCGTAAAGCGTAAATTTTTCATTACTGCTTCTCCTTGGATAAGCGATTGTCGTTTAACAAATAATCAATTTTAACTGCTGCACGTTGCCTATCCGTTAGAATGGCCCAGTGATCCAGCTCAACCTCAAGTAAACTTCTGCGTGCCTCCCAAACTTCGCTGAGTGATTTTTTGCCTGCCATATATCCTGCTTGAGCTACACTTAATCGTGCCGCTGCGTTAGGAATAAGTCTGCTTTGATGCTCATTTTCACGTGCATCTGCGGCTTGAGCATCTGCTAATGCGCTTTCCAGTTCGGCCGTAAGTTCACGTCGTTTATCTTCGGTAAGTTTGCGGGCTCTTTCTACCAATACGAGTTTTTCAGCGGTGCGCCTATCTTGTCGGTTAGCCCGGTCTAACTGCAAATCTATAGAAACCTGAAAAGTCAGCATATCGCTTCTATCTGAAAAACGCTTGCCGTAACCAACTTCCCAACCCCAGTTTTGTTGAAGATTGGCTTGCGCTTTATCTACATCAAATTGAGCAACTTTTTCAGTTTGATGTGCATTTTGCAACAGCGGATGTTCTTCGATAGCTACAGAAAAAGTATCGGGATTTGATGTATTGGTTAAATGATTACTCATTACTGGCAGTTCATCTGATATTGACCGCAAAGAAGCTGCGCCAATCCAACGCGATAAGTTCGCCCTGGCCTTACGCTCATCGCGCTTGGCAACAAACCCTTTGTCATTGGTCATTGATAATTGATTTTCTAATTGCAGCACCTCACTGGCCTGTGCGCCGCCTGAACTCATGCGCGAGATAAGGACGCTACGTTCTGCAGCAAACTCTTCTGTTATTTTTTGATAAAGCTCAGACTTACGTTGCGCTTCAAAGACATCCAGCCAAGCCATCGCAACATCGCGTTCAATAGACCTGGCAGTAGCGATTTGTTCAGTATGAAATTGATCAGCTTCAGCTTCCAGCATATTTGAAGCAATTTGTCGTTTTTTCAGAGGGATTACATCCTGAGCTATACCAACATTGATCATGGTCATATCTTCACGATCAAACCGCAAAGCATTCCGATTGGTAACGGGTAGATTGATGACGCCAAACTTGATTTTTGGATCTGGCAGTTGGGCTTCTGCAATTGCACTTTGACGTGACGAAGCGGCAGCATCATCAAGTGATTGCAGCAAAGGCTGGTTCTCTGTCGCCAATGCAATGGCCTCTGTTAACGTGAGTGCTTGTTCTGCTTTTGCAGATACTGCATTTAACGCCAAGGTCGAAAACAATAACAAGCTGAACAACAGGCAACCATATAATGGCTTTTTAGCCGGTAGTGGGGTGTTCATAAAGGTGCTCCTAAAACTTAAATGTGACAAGCTAGGGCGTAACTACGCCCTGGTAACGTCAATTCAGGCAGGAGGCTTAAGCGGCGGGGATAGATCTACAGATTTTTCAGAAACATCGAAGCGAGGAAATGAAGCAGGAATCGAATCAATAAAAGCGTAGCTGGAACTTGAGTCAATAGGCGTTGCCTGTGAGAAATGGCATCCCGCACCCATCGCACATGATTTATGCTCAATGCCGGATTTGTCAGTACTGGTCGTTTTTTTATGTGCTACACCTTTATGACAGTTCATCATAGTAGACATATCATCAGGATTGACCGCAGACATGATAGATTTAGACGCACATGAAGTCGCACAAATAGCTGCGAACGCAGGACTAGTAGTCAGCGCTAAAATTAACACCACGGCCATTATGCGGAAAAATCTCATCGTGGGTAAGACTCTACCACCCATGACTAGTTTCAACAAGATACAAGTATGCAATAGCGTTATAGCATATATATTAGGTTAAGCTTTTTGCCTAATTCACAAGAGAACAGTATTTGTTTGGGTTTTGTTCTTTTTATGATTTTTTATTGCGTTATAATCGCGCTATGGCTGACGAACAATTAGATGCATTAAAAATCCCCCCACATTCTGTAGAGGCTGAACAATCAGTCATCGGCGGTTTATTGCTTGAGAATGAAGCGCTGGATAAGGTCGCGGATATTTTACGCGCTAACGATTTTTATCGACATGACCAT
>PHCL01000243.1 GCA_002842195.1 Betaproteobacteria bacterium HGW-Betaproteobacteria-20
ATCGCGGCTAAGTCCACCACTACCCAAGCGGGGTGATTTTCTACTGCGAGTGCAACCGTGGTTGATTGTGAAGATAACTTTAATTGTGACTGCAATGCAGATGCCGTAGCTACGACTTGCATATCAAGCTGGGCATAGCTCAGCGATGCGTCATCCAAGGGTGTACTTTGACCCTGCAAGGCAGTTTTATTGGGTTGTGAATGTGCGTATTGCGAGAGCGATTCTAAAAGCATAGGTTTACTTATCAAGCGATTGCAACGCCTTGTATGGCGACTACTTGCGGTTGATTTTCATAGTAGCTTCCCCAAGTCAATTGTTCGGCGACACTTAAACGACCTTTATCGGCTGCCTGCAAGGCGTACACGTCACGCCCGCCTTTAATCAAACCGTTTTGCAGGCTGTGGTGTGCCGTTGCAACACCCCATTCCACGCCAATATCCAAACTATGTTGAATCACATGCGCAATCAAAACACCGGCATTGCGAGGATTAGCCACGGCTAAATTGCCTATTTCGGTAATTTGATTGCGGGTAATTGGCTTATTAAGACGCTGTGATAACAAAACCTCAACAGGCACATCCAGATATTGCTCTAAAAATAGTGGCGCATTTGCCGCTGTACGCAAGCCAAAAGCGGCAACCAGTTGACCATGTTCATCGCGTAAGCTACACAAATCAGGCATGAAGTGCTGTATGTTTGCGCCGTAAGTTTTTGCAAATACATCGTGAATAAAGTGTTCAATTTCCTGACGATCCAGCGCGCCAATTGCAGACGCTGCAATCGTCACATCTTTAGCGCGGTATCTTTTGGACGCAGCCAACGGACGGCTCCTATATGCAGCTTCCGCATGAAAAAAGAGCTGGGGTGAGGTGACACTTAAATTAAGCATTTTATATCTCATTGTTATAATGACAGTTATGCTCCTGCAAATGGCGTGCCTAAGATTGAATAGGCTTATTTTTAATTAACGATAGCATCCTATTTTTTTGTATAAATTTTAATATAATCAATAGGTTGTAAATATTAAGTTACATTTCCTTTTGAATGGAAATTATCAGATAAGACTCAGCTTAGGCAATATATTTGCTGATAGGTTTATGCAAAAATTGCAGAAAGTGGCCCTCAGGATATTCAAACACCGCAAATTTTGCACCAAACCATGCAGCATGTAAGAAAAACCTGCTATAAACATTAATTTTCTATCTGGTACACTTATTGCATTAAGACTGCAGTTAAAGATTGCACTAAGAAATCACCCAATTAAATAAACTCCAAAAGTTCATGCCTTTTATGAAACCTAATTTATTGCCTTCGCCCCAAAATTTCTGGTTAAAGCATTTATTGCCTGCCGTTATTTTCGCGGTATTGATGATGTTTGTTTATACACAAACATCATGGGATGTGGATTTAAGCAATTTATTTTATAACGCACAAACACATACTTTTCCACTCAGGCGCAATGCGTTTTTATCGCAATTTATGCATACCGGGCTAAAGTGGCTAGTGGTAGGCATTGCGCTGACTAGCTTGGCGTTGTGGGGAATGAGCTATCGATTTTCAAAATTACAGCCGGTTAGAAAACCTTTATTGTGGACGTTTATCGCAATGGTGGCCTCTACAAGTATCGTCGCTGCGATTAAACATAAAAGTATGCACGGCTGCCCCTGGGATTTATTAGCCTATGGCGGTGAATTGCCGTTATTTGGTTTATTTGAAACACCTCCCATCGGCGCGGAAGCGGGCGGCTGTTTCCCTGCGGGGCATCCTTCAGCGGGCTATGCGCTCATGGCCTTTTATTTTGCTTACAGAGGTATCAAGCCCAGATTTGCTGCCACCATGTTATGGTCGGGGATAATCATGGGTTTGATTATGGGTTGGGCGCAAGTGATGCGCGGCGCACATTTTTTATCACACATATTATGGAGCGGTTGGGTTGTCTGGCTAGTTTTACTCATGTTGTATTGGGCTTGGCCGCCTTATAAAACCAATACATGAACGGCAATCAATCTGCAAAATTTTAATTAACAAACTATTATTGGCATGCTCTGCACTTGGTTATATTCAGTTGCACAGCATTTGCTGTTACTTATAAAATAATTTAACTTAACCTTATAATTACCGAAAAAAATATGACATCACCCATTAAAAGACCACCGTTTGCCATTTCATTCACCCCGTTAATGGCCGCCATTGCCGGGAGCGTTTGGCTATTGCTACGCATAGTGCTGAGCATGCAGGTCGGCTTTAGCCAAATGAGTGTTGGCGAAATTATGGGGGCCTTTGCAAAAGGGCTCTGGTTTGATATTGCTGCTTTGGCCTATCTGGTGGTGCCTTTTCTGCTGTTTTCTGCTTTGATGCCAAACCGCTGGCGTGCTAGGCCTTGGGCGAATAAAGCACGATGGGTCATGGCGTTTTTGGTGACGTTTGGCTTGATATTTGGCGCGGCATCAGAATTTATTTTTTGGCAGGAATTTACCACACGCTTTAATTTTATTGCGGTGGATTACCTGATTTACACCAATGAAGTGATAGGCAATATTCGCGAATCTTACCCTGTGCCCCTGATATTATTGGCAATAGCCTTATTTGTACTGGTCACGTTATTGGTAATAAGCAGGTTTGTGCGCTTTGACGTTACCGCAAAAACCGCAAAGAACAAGTTCGGTTTAATTGCCGCCGCTATCTGCTTGCCTGTATTGAGCTATCAATTCGTCAATGTAGATCAAATGGAATTTAGCAAAAATGCTTATGCCAATGAACTGGCCGGCAATGGCGTGTTCAGTTTTTCAGCCGCCGCGCGCCGTAATGAACTAGATTATGACAAGTTTTACAAAACCATTCCGCAAGCGCAGGCAGATGCGATTTTGGCCGGCAATGGTTTAAAGCGCCAGCCA
>PHCL01000244.1 GCA_002842195.1 Betaproteobacteria bacterium HGW-Betaproteobacteria-20
CTCCAGTGAATAGCTAGCTTCTGCATCTTTTGCGCCTACAGCACGTTCAATTTGAATCGCCAGCCACAAAACTTCTGGTTCAGGCTGACCAAACATCGCATTTTGTAAAGTTTTTTTCGCCGCAACCGCATCATTACGTTTAAATTGAATCGTCGCGAGCTGATAGGCGGCTGCGTGTGATAAAGGCTCAGTTTGCAAGGCACGTTGCAAATAAATTTCAGCATTCGCAACATCATTTTTGCGCATAGAACAAATAGCGGCGTTGGTATATGCCATGGCCGGTGTTGTATACAAAGGATTTTTTACAGCAGCTAAAAACTCGGTGATGGATTCATCGAATTTATTTCTAGCACATAAAAAACTACCATAATTATTGCGCGCTTCAGAGTTGGTGGGTTCTAATTGTATGGCTTGTCTAAAATTAGCATCAGCAATGTCATCTTTACCCAGTGCGGCATTGACTAAACCAAGACCATTGTGGGCGGTCGCAAAGCTAGGGTCTATCTTGGCCGCCAGCGTAAATTCTTCCAGGGCTATTTCCATATTTTTTTGTTGAAAATAAACCGCCCCCAAATCTGTATGCGCACGTGCACGCGCTTTTAAATTTTCAGCTTCTCTTTCCTGCTGCTGCTGACTAGCACAGCCAAAACTAATTAAGCCTATGATGCATAACAATATACTTAACCTAATATTGCTCGGGTTAATATTGTCTGGCCTAATATTGTCTGGCCTAATATTGCCTGGGTTAATTCTTTGCATGTAACGCATATTCAAACCTTTTTAAATCGCTTCAATGGGAATTCTATTGGCCGTGCGTTTTGTTTTATCCAGCACTTTACCCGCCAACTGACCACAAGCTGCATCAATATCTTCACCTCGCGTTTTACGAACGGTAACGACATATCCGGCTTGCATTAAAATATCACGAAAAACGCGAATATGGCTGGTTTTAGAAGTCTCGTAGCCACTATTAGGAAATGGATTGAACGGGATTAAATTGAATTTACATGATACATTTTTTACTACTTCCAACAACTGATGTGCATGCTCAGCGGTATCATTCACGCCATCTAACATGACATACTCAAAAGTTACAAAATCGCGTGGCGCTTTTTCCAGATAACGATTACATGCCGCCATCAGTTCTTTAAGCGGATATTTTTTGTTAATGGGTACAATCACATCGCGTAGCGCATCATTAGGCGCATGTAGGCTTACAGCTAATGCGACTGGGCAATCTTCCTTCAGTTTATCCATGGCTGGCACCAAACCACTGGTAGATAAGGTGACGCGGCGGCGGCTAAGGCCATACGCAGAATCATCCAGCATAATCTGCATAGCAGTAACCACATTATCATAGTTAGCCAGCGGTTCGCCCATACCCATCATCACTACATTCGAAATAATACGCTCACCAGCCGGCAACAAGTCGTAACCTGCTTCCTGACGCAAAGATTGGTTGGCAATCGCAAGCTGACCGATAATTTCTGCGACACTTAAATTGCGATTAAATCCTTGCGCTCCTGTACTGCAAAACGTGCAGGCCAACGCACACCCTACTTGCGATGAAATACACAAAGTCCCTCTGTCATCTTCCGGGATAAATACAGTTTCGATACTATTGGTGGTGTCGGCACCAATCAGCCACTTGCGCGTACCATCGTTAGAAACTTGCTCCAACTGTACATCAGGCAAAGTGATTTCAGTTTCAAGCGCCAGCTTTTCCCGCAAAGTTTTGGCAATATCCGTCATTAGCGCAAAATCATGCACACCAAAATGATGCATCCAGCGCATCAATTGCTTAGCGCGAAAAGGCTTCTCGCCGATACTTGCGAAGTAATCGGCGAGTTGCGGTTGGTTATAATTGAGTAAATTGATCAAAATATAATTAGTTAATCAAAATGTTAAATAACTAAATTATCAACCAAAAAAGTATTTAATTTCAATCGCAGCATTTTCAGCTGAATCTGAGCCATGCACCGCGTTTGCATCGATACTTTCAGCAAAGTCTGCGCGAATCGTGCCTGCAGCCGCTTCTTTTGGGTTGGTTGCACCCATTAAATCACGGTGTGTTAATACTGCGTTTTCGCCTTCAAGCACTTGAATCATTACCGGGCCTGAGATCATGAATTTAACTAAATCGTTAAAAAATGGGCGCGCCGCATGTACCGCGTAAAAGCCTTCTGCCTCTGCCTGACTGAGCTGCGCCATTTTTGCTGCTACGATTTTTAAACCGGCGTTTTCAAAACGTGTGTAAATTTGACCAATCACGTTTTTTGCAACTGCGTCTGGTTTGATAATGCTAAGGGTGCGTTCTACTGCCATGTGGACTCCAAAAATTCAACAAAAATAAAAATAAATAATTAAATTAACTACTTAGAAAGAGCGCCATTCTATCATTTTTTGCAGAGTTTGATAAACCACAAATTTGCCTGGTTTTAATACCTAAGCGTAAAAAATCTGCGTTCGTTACAATCTGGCTGTAACCAACACAAGAAAGGATAAACTGCGCTTGAATTTACTGCATTTAGATTTACTGCACTTAAGACTTACAGCACTTAGACTTACAGCGCTTGAATTTCAAGTTCGGCTATAGTTTTGAGTTCGGCTATCTAAAGCAGTTAGATTTTAGCAACTGCGCGGTCAATAATAGCCAGCGCTTCATCAAAAACTGCATCCTGAATGGTCAGTGGATATAGAAAGCGAATCACATTGACGTGTACCCCACAGGTAAGCAAAATAAGGCCTTCATCTAGTGCGGCCTGTTGTACGCGCCTGGTAATTTCTGGTGAAGGTTGACCTGTTGCTGGGTCAAAGAATTCCGCTGCAATCATAGAACCTAAACCGCGGACTTCTTTTAAAGCTGGCGTTGTTGCTTGCGCGGTTTTT
>PHCL01000245.1 GCA_002842195.1 Betaproteobacteria bacterium HGW-Betaproteobacteria-20
GGTACGGGGGCTAATTCAACCAAAGAGGCTATTACGCTTACTCAAAAAGCCAAAGAACTGGGGGTTGATGCCTGCCTGCTGGTGGCGCCGTATTACAACAAACCTACGCAAGAGGGCTTGTATCAGCATTTTAAAGCGATTGCTGATGCGGTGGATATTCCACAAATTTTGTATAACGTACCGAGCCGCACCGGCTGTGACATTAGTAATGACACCACAATCCGTTTGGCAGCACACGCCAACATCATCGGTATTAAAGACGCTACGGGTGGCATTGAGCGCGGTACAGATTTATTGCTGCGCGCCCCTGAAGATTTCACGGTATTGAGCGGTGATGATGCTACGGCAATGAGTTTAATATTGTTAGGCGGCAAGGGTACGATATCTGTCACCGCTAATGTAGCACCAAAACTTATGCACGAAATGTGCGTTGCTGCCTTGGCTGGCGATGTTGTTGCGGCGCGAGAAATTAACGCAAAATTATTCCCGTTGCATCAAAAACTATTTGTAGAAGCGAACCCGATGCCGGTGAAATGGGTCCTAGCGCAGATGGGCCTGATTAAAACGGGGATTAGACTGCCGATGGTGCAGTTGTCGGAACAATATCATGCGGTTTTACGACAGGCCTGCAAACCATCCAATATTCTGTAATATAGACATTAGTTTTATATAGTCATTAGCTTTATAAAGAATTTTTTTAAAGAGGTCTGAATGAAACAAATTAACATTAAGCCCGGTATTATTAAACACGCTACTATTAAATCCAGTGCCATTAAACATGCGGCAATTTATACCTTGTTGCTCACAAGCTTGGCGGCCTGTGATTCCATTCCGTTTATTGATAACACGCCGGATTATAAAGGCGCTAGCCGCTCCAAACCATTAGAGGTGCCTCCGGATTTAACAGCAAATCCAGAGAGTGATGCCTATTCTATTCCTGGCAGTACCAATTACTCAACTTACAGCCAGGCGCAACAAGAGCAGGAAGTTGGTGTTGAGAAGGTGTTGGCGACACCTGAAGGTGTTCGGTTGGAAAAAGCCGGCGGACAACGTTGGCTAGTGGTGAATGCCCCTGCAGAAAAAGTATGGCCAGTGATACGTGAATTTTGGGCGGATCAGGGTTTTGCTGTGCGTTCGGAAAATGCGCAGACTGGCGTGATGGAAACCGAGTGGATTGATGGCGGTGCGATTAAAAAAGAAGAGTCAAGCGGTGTTCTCGATAAGTTTGATAAATGGTTAGACCAATTGTCAGGTTTGACTGACAAAAAGAAATTTAAAACGCGTTTGGATCGTGGTAACGAGCCGAATACCACCGAAATTTACATGACACACCGCTCCGTGACAGGTGCCCCAGACGATGGTAAAAACAGAGTAAGAACCATTGCAGGCGAGGTTGAAACCGGCTATAGGTTGAAAGAAAAAACGGTAGTCACTGAACTCGATCCCAGAGATCTGGAATTAGATGCTGAATTACTGCGTCGTTTAATGGTGAAATTAGGCGTTGAAGAGAAAAAATCTCAAGCTATCATGGCTAATGCGGAAGTTATCAAGCGCGCAGAAGTGGTAAAAGAGGCCGATGGCAGTGCTACGCTGATATTAAACGATCCTTTTGATCGCGCATGGCGTCGCGTTGGTTTAGCGCTGGATAGAATTGGTTTTGTAATGGAAGATAAAGATCGCTCAAAAGGTGAGTTTTTTGTGCGTTATGCTGATGTAGATATCGACAGCGCGGCACAGAAAAAGAAAGGCTTGTTAGAAACCCTGAAATTCTGGGGGTCTGAAGATGAGAAAAAAGACAATTCAGAAAAACAATATCGCATCAAAGTGGCAGATGGCGATAACGATAACGCAACCGTGACTGTGGTTGATAAAGAGGGTGGGCGTGTTAAAACCACAACTGCAAACCGCATAGTGACACTCATGTACGAGCAGTTAAAATAGCTGTTTATTTGCTAAGTAAAGGTTAACAAAATGCGCTTTGCCTCGCTGGGTAGCGGCAGTGCCGGTAATGCGCTGGTTGTAGAAGTGGGCCATACCAGACTTATGCTGGATTGTGGTTTTAGTGTTAAAGAAACGGTCACCAGGCTCGCGCGTTTGAATGTTGAGCCTGGCACAATTACCGGCATCGTCATTACGCATGAGCATGACGACCACGCGGGTGGTGCTTTTAGATTTGCCGACAAATATCAAATTCCTGTGTGGCTCACCTACGGCACACTCAAAATGGTGTCGCGTTACATGCCCAATCGGCATCATTTGCAGTTGAATATTGTAGACAGTCATAGCGCATTTGCTATTAACGACCTGCAGGTACAGCCTTATCCTGTGCCGCATGACGCGCGCGAACCGATGCAATGCGTATTTTCAGACGGCAAGCATAAACTGGGCGTGCTGACTGACGTTGGCCGCACAACACCGCATATCGAGGAAAAACTAAGTGGCTGCCAAGCTTTGGTGCTGGAATGTAACCATGATGCCAGTATGTTGCAAACAGGGCCATATAGCTGGGCACTTAAAAAGCGTGTAGGCGGCGACTTAGGCCATTTAGAAAATTCGGATTCTGCTAATTTGTTATCAAAGTTAGATAACAGTAAATTGCAGCACATTGTGGCGGCGCATTTAAGTGCTAAAAATAATACACCTGCGCTGGCAAAAGCAGCGCTGGCTAAAGTATTAAGTTGTGAGAATGACGGCATCGGGATTGCCGATCAGTTATTAGGATTTGATTGGCTAGCACTGAATTAAGCCTAGCTTCCAAGTCAATGCTCTGTGAGCCTTTCTGAGAGCGCCTCTCAAGGCATATATTTTCTCTCGTATATTTTTAGTGGCTGGATTGAGTGATT
>PHCL01000246.1 GCA_002842195.1 Betaproteobacteria bacterium HGW-Betaproteobacteria-20
CCGAAGGCATGCTCAAAGATTTATCAGAGCTGCGTATGGATGACCCTGTGGTGCATGAACAACACGGCGTTGGTCGCTACAAAGGCTTGGTTAATTTAGACTTTGGCGAAGGTGAAACCGAGCTTTTGCTATTGGAATACTTTGGTGATGACAAATTATATGTGCCAGTTTCACAACTATTCTTAATTTCACGTTATTCAGGCGGCCCGCCAGAATCTGCGCCGCTACATCGCTTAGGCAGTGGCCATTGGGAAAAAGCCAAGAAAAAAGCCCTTAAACAAATCCGCGATACCGCAGCAGAGTTACTCAATTTATATGCACAACGCGCCGCACGCAAAGGCCATGCGTTTACTTTAAGTCTGCACGATTATGAATCGTTCTGCGAAGGTTTTCCTTTTGAAGAAACGCCGGATCAGTTAGAAGCCATTGAAAACGTCATCAAAGACATGCAATCAGGTCGCCCGATGGACCGATTGGTATGTGGTGACGTAGGCTTCGGTAAAACTGAAGTTGCCCTGCGTGCCGCATTTGTTGCAGTGATGGGTGGCAGACAAGTGGCTGTGCTGGTACCAACCACGCTACTGGCGGAACAACACTTTAATAATTTTAAAGATCGCTTTGCTGAATGGCCGATTAAGATTGCCGAAATCTCACGCTTTAGAACTGCCAAAGAACAAAAAGAAGCACTGGCCGGGCTAGAAGCAGGCAAAATTGACATCATCATCGGCACACACCGCTTAATCCAGAAAGATGTAAAATTCAAAAACTTGGGCCTAGTGGTATTAGATGAAGAACACCGCTTTGGGGTACGCCAGAAAGAACAATTAAAAGCCTTGCGTGCCGAGGTGGACATTCTCACCCTTACTGCCACCCCTATTCCACGCACGCTGAGTATGGCGATGGAGGGTTTGCGAGAGTTCTCAATTATCACCACGCCGCCGCAAAAGCGTTTAAGCATTAAAACTTTCCATACCGATTATTCTGAAGGCATTATCCGTGAAGCTGCCATGCGTGAATTCAAGCGCGGTGGTCAGGTATATTTTCTGCATAATGAAGTTGATACCATTCATTCTATGCGAGAGAAGCTAGAGCGTATTTTGCCGGATGCGCGTATAGCTGTAGCGCACGGGCAGTTACGCGAACGCGAGCTTGAGCATGTAATGCGCGACTTTTATAATCAGCGTTATAACTTATTGCTTTGCACCACCATTATTGAAACGGGTATTGATGTACCTACTGCCAACACCATAATCTTGAATAAAGCCGATATGTTTGGCCTGGCACAAATGCACCAGTTACGTGGTCGCGTAGGTCGCTCGCACCATCAGGCTTATGCCTATTTGCTAACAGACCCTGATCGTAAAATCACCGTGCAAGCGCAAAAACGCCTGGATGCGATTCAACTGATGGAAGACTTGGGCGCAGGTTTTCACCTTGCCATGCACGATTTAGAAATTCGCGGTGCGGGTGAATTATTAGGTGATAGTCAAAGTGGTGAAATGCAGGAAATTGGCTTTCATTTATACTCTGACATGCTGAATCACGCAGTAAAACAACTCAAAGCCGGCAAAGAACCTGATTTAAATGCTCCGTTAGGCGTCACTACAGAAATAAACCTGCACACTCCTGCTCTGCTGCCAACCAAATACTGTCCTGATGTGCATGAGCGCCTGGTGATTTACAAGCGCCTGGCCAATTGTGTTGAAGATGATGATTTAGATGAGATGCAAGAAGAACTGATAGACCGCTTTGGTTTGCTGCCAGAACAAGGTGAAGCGTTAATCGCCTGCCATCGTTTGCGCATTGCAGCAAAAGCCATCGGTGTCATTAAAATTGACGCGAGTGATGCCGCCATTCAGCTACAATTTAACCCCAAAGCCGATATTGACCCGATGAAGCTGATTAACCTGCTACAGCGCGACAGAAGATGCCGTATGAATGGTCCCGATAAATTAAGGGTGACCGTGGGGTTGGCGGAAATCAACCATAGAACTGATTTTGTAAAAACACTACTCAAAGAATTTGTTTAGAGGTACCCTTTAGTGATAAACCAATGCCGCAATGACCACCAAAGCCACCGTTACCCAACCAATGCGATCCACGTATTTATGCAGTGAAGCCTCCATTTTTGCGCCGCCCCATTTCATTAAACCTGCCACCATAAAAAAACGCATGCCCCGCCCAATGGCTGAGGCAATGGTGAACGGCAACAGCGCCATAGCGAACGAGCCTGCGGCTATGGTAAATACCTTGTAGGGAATTGGCGAAAAGCCTGCAACAAATATCGCCCAAAATCCCCATTGTTCAAACCATTGCATCGCCGTTTGATAAGGCGCCCAATAACTGCTGGTTTTAAGGTGTGGCTCAATCATGTCAAATAATGACGCGCCAATAAAATAACCTAACAAGCCCCCCAGTACTGAGGCTGCTGTGGTGATTAAAGCAAACCGCCATGCGCTTTCAGGTTTTGCCAAACTCATAGGGGCTAACATGACGTCTGGCGGAATCGGGAAAAATGATGATTCAGCAAAACTTAGCGCACTCAAATACCATGGCGCATTAGGTAGCCGTGCCCAAACCATGGCACGTAGATACATGATAGAAAATAGTTTCATTGATACTCTTTTAGCTTCCAAAATAAACGATGGCACATTTTAGCTTAAACCCATCTACGCGATAAATATAACTGCTTTTACTAGTCAGCAACATCCCTTTTTAAGAAGGAAAATTGGTCCGACTGTTTTCATGCCAGCGTTATGCAAAGCTAACTCAGCAATACTGTTCCCTGAATCACTTGCTCCCTGAGCTTGTCGAAGGGAGCCCTTCGACAAGCTCAGGGAAC